>CAXNNM010000115.1:0-4046 GCA_964203735.1 Gaiellales bacterium
AGACGCGACTTGGCGTCATCGAGAGACTTGAGCGGTATCAGGGCTATCATCCAGCGGCAGTCTACGTCCGCACGGCGCGTGCGACGCGAAGGGAGTTTCGTGATCCGGATCGGGTACAAGGCCTCGAGTGAGCAGTTTGCGCCGCGGGAGCTGCTGGATTTCGCCATCCACGCCGACGCAAAGGGCTGGGACACAATCGCGATCTCGGACCACTTCCAGCCCTTCCGTCATACGGGCGGCCACTCGCCGTTCTCGTTCGCCTGGATGGGCGCGCTCATCGAGCGTACGTGCCACGCGACGATCGGCACCAGTGTCATCACCCCGACCTTCCGCCATCACCCGTCCACGATCGCCCAGGGCTTTGCCACGTTGGCGTGCCTGGCGCCGGGCCGCATCTTCCTTGGCGTCGGCTCGGGCGAGTCGCTCAACGAGGTGCCGCCGACCGGCATCGAGTGGCCCGAAGGGCCGGAGCGCCTGAAGCGCCTGAAGGAATCGCTCGCGCTGATCCGCCAGCTCTGGAGTGAGGAGCGCGTCACGTTCGAAGGCGACTACTACTCGACGCGCAGCGCGACGATCTACGACCTGCCTGACGCACCGCCACCGATCTACGTCGCCGCGGCTGCCCCGCTGGCCTCGCGCTATGCCGGCGCCACCGCCGACGGCTTCATCACCACGTCGGGCAAGCCGAAGGAGCTCTACACCGAAAAGCTCTTGCCGGCTCTGACCGAGGGTGCCGAGAAGGCGGGCCGCTCATTGGCCGACCTCGACCTGCTGATGGAGATCAAGCTCTCGTACCACCCCGACCTCGAGCAGGCCAAAAGCGACTGCGACTTCTGGGCGCCGCTCGCCCTTCCGGCCGAGATGAAGCACGGCGTCGAGGACCCGGTCGAACTCGAGCGATTGTCGAAGGACCCGTCGGTCGATCCGACGAGCCGCTTCATCTGCACGAATGACCCGGACGAGGCCGTCGAGCGGATCGCCGCCTACGTGGAGATGGGCTTCACCAACCTCGTCTTCCACTACCCCGGCGCGGATCAGATCGGGTTCATCGACCGCTTCGAGGCCGACCTCCGGCCACGCATCGCAGCGCGCTGGGGCTGATCAACTTTGCTTTGGGGTCAGACCCCAAAGCAAAGTCGTCATCAAGCTTTGACCCAGCCAGTCGAGATCAACTTGGTTTTGGGGTCTGACCCCAAAGCAAAGTTGATCCACCTTGCTACCGTCACAGCATGCTGACCGACGCCGAGGCACTCGCGCTCGCTGAGGATCCTGCGCCAGATCTGGCCGGGCTCTGTGCCAGTGCGCGCGCACGAAGAGACGCAACGCACGGCGTCATCGTCACGTACTCGCCGAAGGTCTTCATCCCGCTGACGATGCTGTGCCGCGACGTCTGCCACTACTGCACCTTCACCAAGCCGCCCCGCAAGGGTGAGCGCTCGTATATGACAGCCGACGAAGTGGTCGCCGTCGCCGAGCAAGGCAAGGCTGCGGGCTGCCGCGAGGCACTGTTCACGCTCGGCGACAAGCCGGAGCTGCGCTACGAGGCCGCGCGCATCGAGCTCGCCGAGCTCGGCTTCGCCACGACTGCAGCGTACCTCGCACACTGCATGGAGCGCGTCCTCACCGAGACCGGGCTCCTGCCCCACGCCAACCCGGGCATCCTCGACGACGAGGAGCTCGCATCGTTTCGCGCCTTCGCCCCGTCGCAGGGGATCATGCTGGAGACCGCGAGCGCACGCCTGAGCGAGAAGGGCATGCCGCACTATGGCTCGCCCGACAAGGAGCCTTCGGTCCGCCTCGACGCTCTCGCCCGGATGGGTCGACTGAAGATCCCGACGACGAGCGGCATCCTGATTGGCATTGGCGAGACGCGGACCGAGCGCATCGAGGCGCTGCTCGCTCTGCGCGACCTGCACGCCGAACACGGCCACCTCCAAGAGGTGATCGTCCAGAACTTCCGCGCCAAGGCCGATACGAAAATGGTCGACGCCCCCGAGCCGTCGCTCGATGATCACCTCTGGACGCTCGCCGTTGCACGGCTGATTCTGCCCGACAGCATCTCGCTGCAGGCACCGCCGAATCTTGCTCACGCCGACTTCCCGCGACTGCTCGAGGCGGGCATCAACGATTGGGGTGGCGTCTCGCCGGTGACACCCGACCACGTCAATCCCGAGGCTCCTTGGCCCGAGCTCGCTTTGCTCGAGACGGCGACCGCCGAGGCCGGGCACACGTTGCAGGCCCGACTGACTGTCTACCCCCAGTTCGTCAACAACGACTGGCTTGAGCCCGCGCCGCTCGCCGCCACCCTGCGGGTCGCCGATGCGCAGCTGCGCTCGCGGCCGAACGATGGCTGGACGAATGGCGTCACCGAGCTGCCACCGCTCGCCTGGCACGACGGCCCGCCACTGCGCGTTGGTGGCGTATCACCCGCCTTCGCCCAGGCACTCGCACGCGCCGAAGCCGAGCAGCTGCTCGACCTCGAAGACACCGAGGCGTTGCTCAACGCGCGCGGCCCCGAGATCGCGCTCCTGACGGGGCTCGCGGATCAGCGCCGCCGCGACCGTGTCGGCGACGACGTCACCTACGTCGTCTGCCGCAACATCAACTACACCAACGTCTGCTATTTCCGCTGTGGCTTCTGCGCCTTCTCGAAGGGGCGCCTCGCCGAGAACCTCCGCGGCCCCGCCTATCTGCTCGAGCCCAGCGAAGTCGCTCGCCGCTCGGCTGAGGCCTGGGAGCGTGGCGGCACGGAGGTCTGCCTGCAGGGTGGAATCCACCCCGGTTTCACCGGCGAGTGGTATCTCGAAGTGCTGCGCGCCGTCAAGGCCGCCCAGCCCGAGATTCATGTGCACGCATTCTCGCCACTCGAAATCTGGCAGGGCGCGGCCACCATGGAGTGGACGCTCGAGGACTACCTGCGCCAGCTGCAAGAGGCCGGGCTCGGCAGTCTGCCCGGCACGGCTGCGGAGATCCTCGACGACGAGGTACGCGCCGTCCTCTGCCCCGACAAGGTCAACACGGAGCAGTGGCTCGAGGTAATGCGCACCGCGCACGGCGTCGGGCTCCGCACGACCGCGACGATCATGTTCGGCCATATCGAGCGCCCGATCCACGTCGCGCGCCACCTGCACCGCATTCGCGACCTCCAGCGCGAGACCGGTGGCTTTACCGAGTTCGTGCCGCTGCCGTTTATCCCCGAGGAGGCGCCGATCGCCCTCAAGGGCAAGGCGCGCTACGGACCGACCTTCGACGAGACGGTCGTGCTGCATGCCACTGCACGCCTCGTGCTCGACCCGTGGATCCAGAACATTCAGACGTCGTGGGTCAAGCTTGGCCCCGAGGGTGCGCGCGTGATGCTCGGTGCCGGTGTCAACGATCTTGGTGGCACGCTGATGAACGAGTCGATCAGCCGCGCCGCCGGTGCCGACCACGGCCAGGAGTGCCCGCCCGAGCGGATGGAATCTGTGATTCGCGCCGCGGGTCGCAACCCGATCCAGCGCTCAACGCTCTACGGTCGCCCACCGGCCGACCAAACCGCCCGCTCGTTCGGCGCCCCCGAATTGCTCGACTCGACGCCACCACCGTACGACGACGGTGGGCTCGTCAAGCCCGCAACGCTGATCCGCCCGGGCCTCGCCGTCAGCTGAGTCAGCGGTTCGCGGAGCGTACGGCCCGGTGCAATCTCGATGGATCGGGCCATCCAGGTCCACTCGCGATCCTTGGAGGACATGACAACCGCGCGGATGTGGTGTCCTCCCCCACCGACGACAGCTGAGTTGATCTGCCTTTGTAGGGAGGACACCACATCCGCGCGGTTGTCATGTCCTCCAAGGATCGCGAGTGGACCTGGATGGCGCTACCCGTCGTGGTTGCCCCAAGCCTGACGCTTCGTCACTCGCTGAGTTAGTGGACGGCGAGGCCCGGGCGGATCAGCTTGGCGGGCTTGACGAGCCCGCCGTCGTCGTACGGTGGTGGTGTCGAATCGAGCAGTTCTGGGGCACCGAACGAGCGGGTGGTTTGGTCGGCCGGTGGGCGACCGTAGAGCG
>CAXNNM010000116.1:0-4006 GCA_964203735.1 Gaiellales bacterium
CCGATCAAGTCCGTCTACGACTTCCATCTCGACACGCGCAATGCCGCGCGCATCGCGTCGGATGGCCAAGAGTTCGTCTCGATCACCGGCGAGTTTCCGCTCGTCGAGGGTGGCGAGGTCGAGTTGAAGGTCAAGATGAAGCCCATGCCCGGCACGCAGACGTGGCTCGTGCGTGTCACCGAGCTGGCCGAGCCGGTGTTGGTCGTCGACGAGATGTTGAAGGGCCCGTTCGCAAAGTTTCGCCACGAGCACCGCTTTGCCCCGAGCGCGCACGGCGGCACGATCCTGACCGACCACATCGAATGGGCGCTGCCGGGTGGCGCGGCCGGACGCCTTGTCGCGCCTATCGCGGCCAAGCTGATGGAGAAGTCGTTTGTCGAGCGCCAGGCCGCAACGAAGCGGATCCTCGAGGCAGACGCAGCGGCTCAGTCGTAATCTGACCCACCGCTGCGCCATACTCTGCGCATGCCGATCTTTGAGGGTTCCATTGACATCGACGTGCCGATCGAGGCCGTCTTCGCGTTTCATCTCGACACACGCAACGTGCCGAGCGTCACGCCGCCCACGCAACAGGTGACGGAGATCGAGGGGACCTTCCCGCTCGTCCTCGGCGCCGAGGTGCAGATGATGATTCGCCAGGACCCAATCCCCACGGCTCAGCCGTGGAAGATCCGGGTGACGGCACTCGAAGAGCCCACGCTGATCGTCGACGAGCTGTTCGACAATCCCAACTTCCTCCACTTCATCCACACCCACCGCTTCGCTCCGAACGCGACGGGCGGCACGACACTGACAGACCACATCGACTGGGAGATGCCAAACTCGATGGCCGGCCGCATGGCCACCCCCATCGCCAAAGGCATCCTCGAGAAGGTCTTTACGGCGCGACAGGAACGGACGAAGGCGCTGCTCGAGGCCGACTAGCGGCGCGACGGGTAGTCCCGCCGCGCGGCTGGTCGGACCGTCGACCCAACCTTGATCTTGATCGTGCGAATCTTGATCGTGCCGTTCTTGCGCTTGACCTTCAGCTTCACCTTGTAGGTACCCGGCTTCGACGCCACGAGCTTGCCGTTGACGAGGGTAAGCCCCGATGGCAATGGCAGGACGTACTCGACCTCCGACGTCGGTCGGACCCAGATGTTCGCGCCGCGCAGTAGATCCGCGCCAGCGGCCGGCGTCGCTGCTGCCAAGATCGCCTCGCCTCGCGTCTCACCCACGGTGATACCCGGCGCCGGTGAGAACACCGGCGGCGTTGCTGCCGGCGTCTCTGCTGGCGTTGCTGCCGGCGTCTCTGCCGGCGGCGTCACTCCCGGCGAGGCATCCACAGGCGCTTCCGACGGAACCGGCACCCGTACCGCTGCGGAATACGCCGGATCCGACCACGTCGAACCGTTGTGCGCAATCACCCGCACCTTCACGTACTTGCCGCCACACGCCTGCGGAATGTCGAGCTCCTCTGTCGTCCCCGACTCGTCGATCACCGCCGTCCAACCCGTCTCGCCGTCATCCGACATGAGCCAGCGATACGTATAGCGCCCCGGCGTATTCGTCCACGTCCCGGTTGATGCCGACAACGTGTCGCCCACCGCAGGCGTGCCCATAATCGCCGGCGCATTTGCACCGCCCGTGTTCACCGGCAACAGACCAGCATCGGCAGCTGCCGGTACAACGGCGAGCGCCCATGTGTCGTCCTCTTCCCGTCTGACACACGCAGAAGCGCTACCGTCGAGCGCGATGTACACGAGCCCGATGCACGACCCGTCGCGGGCCCGAACGTAGAGGCCGTTGCGATCTACGCCGAGACCCGCGAAGCCCGAAAAGGCTGTTTCTGCCCAGGCGTTCTCGACGCCCGATCCACCGATGTCTGCGCGGGCGATGACGCCACGTCCGTCCATATTGATCGCTCCGTAGATGTAATCGCCATCCACTGCTACGCCAGCCACTTCACTCGCGAACTGGAGATTCCAGTTCGCGTCCTTCGGCCCCCCCGTAATCGGCGCGCGCGAAACGCCATTGCCTTGAGCCCAGTAGAGATAGTGCGCATCACGGGCCATGTAGAGCGCGTTGCCCACGTCTCCCGTGATGAAGGCGGGACGAGGATCTGTGCCATCGATCTTCATCCGCTTGATGGCTCCACTTAGGGAGAGGTAGATGTACTGGTCGTCGACCAGCGTGCCACCCTGAGCGCCCCAGCCATAGGAGGTCAGTGATGTCGGCGTCCCGCCTCCCGCTGGATGCGAAAAGAGGTCGGTCCACCCCGCCCACACGTTCGTCACGCCGTTAGACGAGAAGCCCCAGACACCGCCGGGATTCGTGTAGCCCTGACGTGAGCTTCCGTCGCCAAGCACCGAGTAGCTCTTGAGGTACACGCGTCCAAACGCAGCGGTGGGCGTCGGCGCAGTCGCTGCCGCAGAGCACTGGGTGGCCGACGTGCCGTTGAATCCCGTCACGCAGATCCGCAGCTCGTTCCCCGAATCTGCCGACTGCACGAGATACGTCGACGAGTTGCTGCCCGGGCCGGTCGCATCTGTCCAACCTGTGCCGGTGGGCGAGACCTGCCACTGGTAGGTGAACGTGAGGTCGTTCAGCACAGAATTCGTCCATGTGCCATTAAGCCCAACGGCCACGAGCCCGTTGGCGTCGAACGACGGTACAACGGTGTTGACCGGCGCCGGCGGTGCCGGCACAGCAATCGTGGCGAGGGAGTACACCGAGGTCAACAGGCCGTTGTTTGCACCGGCACGCACCTTCACACGCAGGGTCTTACCGATATCCGCAATGACAACGCGATAGGAGCTGGTGGCAACTCCGGCTCCGGTTGCACTACTCCACGTCGTACCGCTATCCGCCGACACCTGCCAGGCGTAATGCCGCTGATCCGGCGGCGACGCCCAGGTACCCGACGTCGCCGTGAGCGTCTCGCCGACTGCGACAGTGCCCGAGACGGTGGGAACAGCCGTGTTCACAATCGCCGCGCCCAGCGGCACCTTTGCGGTGCCTCCGATAACCGAAATCTGATGATTCTGGTGATGATTCTCGCCCGTCGCGGTGATGCCCGTGATCAGCGCAGGCTGAACACCCGTGCCGTCAAGGTTTGCCTTGCCGACCGTGCCCGGATTGCGCGACGTCCAGTAGACACTGCTGCCATCGACGTTGACACCCCAGACCTCGCCGGGGGACTGCGTATCGAGCCACGTTGAGTTGATGCCGGTGCCGTCGAGATTGGCCCGGTGAACGTACTTGTCGGCGGGCCCCGTCCAGTAGATGTACTGGCGATCAACGGCGACCCCACGCATGTCCATGCCGTCATAGAAGCCGAACGTCGGATCGACAGGCCCCCCGCTCTCGAGATCGACCCGCCGAAATCCCGTGTAGCTGTAGCCGATGTACAGCCAATTCGCATCCGTGGTGAGGCTGTACGGATAGTCGCCATCCACGCCCACCGCGAATCGCGGATTGTTATTGCTCCCGTCAAGATTAGCCCGCCCGATCCACTTGCCTCTCACACACGTGTAATAGAGATGCGAAGCAGTCGCAGTGAAACCAGCGATGGGCTCGCCGGCGCAGTCTGTGTCAAGCACCGACGCATTCAGGTTGCCACCGTCCAAGTCCTGGCTGCAGATGTTGTCCCCAACTCGGCCATACATCTTTGTGGCACTCGCGAAAAACCAGTAATCCGCCAGGCATGCGGTGCTGACGGACCGATTGACGTTCGTGCCATCAGTGGACGCCGTACCGATACGTCCGTCCGCTCCCCAGTACAAAGAACTCGTGAGCCCGTCCGTCTGCGCCACGATCCCGTGCGCAGGAGCTGTTCCGGTCCCCACGGACCGCGCGGCGGCGAGCGGCGACATGACGAGTGCGGCACTCGCGATGAACGCGAGCGCCAGCACCGCGAACGCCCAGCGGCGTTTACAGAGAGAGATGGCAAGCAATGTCGTCGAAAACGCTAGCAAACCGAGCGGGCCTTAGGGGTCGCTGTGTAGGTACCCACACAGCCATCTGC
>CAXNNM010000117.1:0-4000 GCA_964203735.1 Gaiellales bacterium
CCAAGGATCGTGGCCTCATCCGTTTCGATCGACTGGCGCGGCGAACGTCCATAGCCGGCCTGGCGACGAGCAAGGTCGCGCTGCAGGCGGTCACGGTCGACGTGGATACCCGCGGGCAGGCCGCTGAGGATCGCAACGATGCCGGGACCGTGCGACTGGCCAGAGGTGACGAAGGAGAGCGTCATTGGTTCCAACAGGGTATCGCGGCAGGCGGGCTTTGGTTCCGCTTGCGTTCGCGTGCGCATCCGTGCGTGATCAAATTTGACGAATTGTTTAGGTTGCCCTAATGTGGCTGCGTGCGTTCCGTTAGGGCGCCCTTACGTACAACCCTTGTGACCAGAAACGGAACGATTACACTATGACCCGACGACAACTCCCCTTGCTGATCGCGCTCTTCAGCCTCACCGCGCTGATTGTCGGCGCCTGCGGCGGGTCAAGCGAAAACAGCAAACTTGTCGTCTACTCTGGCCGCGAACAGGAACTCGTCGAGCCGCTCTACGCTCAATTTACGAAGGACACGGGCATCGAACTGGACGTTCGGTGGGGCGACTCGCCCGAACTGGCCGCCACGATTCGTGAAGAGGGCGACGCCTCCCCCGCCGATGTTTTCTACTCCCAAGATGCCGGCTCGATCGGCATCATTGATCCCCAGCTAGCCACGCTCCCTCAGGCAGATCTCGAGCTCGTGCCTGCGCGCTACCGCGACACCGCCGGACTCTGGGTTGGCGTGACAGGACGAGTTCGCGTGCTCGCCTACAACACTGACCGCGTCCAAGACGATGCGCTGCCAGCCTCCGTACTCGATCTCGCCAGCCCTGACTGGAAGCTCGGCGACATTGGAGTTGCCCCTACCAATGCCTCCTTCGTCGGCTTCGTCAGCGCCCTGCGCGAGACGATCGGCGACGAGCAGACCCAGGCATTCCTCGATGGTCTCGCCCAACACGCAAAAACGTTCCAGAAGAACGGTCAGATCGTCGATGCGATCGCGTCCGGCGAAGTCGACACGGGCCTCGTTAACCACTACTACCTGTACGAGAAGCTCGCGAGCGACCCGAACGCCCCACTTGGGAACCACTACTTTGATGCCACCGACGCGGGCTCCTTCGTCAACGTCTCGGCCGTCGGCATCCTCGCCACGACGAAACACAAGCAGGATGCAGAGACATTCGTAAACTGGCTCCTTACGAAGGGCCAAGTCTTCTTCGCTAACGACGCGGCGGAGCGCGAGTACCCACTCAACACCGCCCAGCCGGGCCTCGAGGGCAGCGCCGACCTGCCACCGCTCGCCGAGCACCTCGGACCCGAGGTCGACCTCGCCAAGCTCGGTGACGACCTCGAAAACACGATCGCAATGATTCGCAAGGCCGGGCTCGTCACCTGAGTCAATCGCCCGCAGGCGCAGGCCGCCGGAAGCTGCTGCTGTTGGCAGCACTTCCGGCGCTGCTCATTGCGATCGCTCCGATCGTGTACCTCGTCGCGCGCGCGACAGCCGGTGGCGGTCTGCAATCACTTGAGCTCAGCACGATTGGCCCCGCCACCATTCGCACCTTCGTGCTGGCGATCCTGGTCGCCGTCGGCGCGGTTGGCATTGGCGTGCCACTCGCGGTACTGACGATCCGCACGGACCTTCCGCTGCGTCGAATCGCCCTTATTTTGGGCGCACTTCCGCTGGTGATTCCAAGCTACGTCGGCGCACTTGCACTACTCGGCGCACTTGGGCCACGCGGACTGCTCGCTCAGGCCCTCGAACCGCTCGGCGTTTTTCGCCTTCCCACCATCGACGGCCTGCTCGGCTCGACAATCGTGCTCGTGCTCTTTACCTACCCCTACGTCTTGCTCTTGACGGCTGCGGCGCTGCGCCGCGTTGACCCGGCACTCGAACAGGCGGCTCGCGGCATGGGGCGTGGGTCGCTCGACACGTTCGTGCGCGTCACACTCCCCCAGATCCGCTCGGCGGTAATCGCCGGCGCGCTGCTCGCCGCTCTCTACGCCATGAGCGACTTCGGTGTGGTCAGCCTGCTGCGCTGCACGACCCTCACGCGCGAGGCTTTCCTACGCTATGACGCTCTCTACGATCCGGCCGGGGCAGCTGCCGTCGGGCTGGTCCTGGCAGCGCTTGCCCTGCTGATGGTCGGCGCAGAGCAGTGGACCGTTCGTGGCTCGACGATCGCTGCTCGTCGTCGCGTGCGAGCTCGCGAAGCGACCGCCCCACTCGAACTCGGACGGACTGCCCGGCTGGGCGCGACCGCCTTCGTCGTCACAATCATCAGCCTGGCCCTAATTCTCCCGCTCGCGATTCTGATCTGGTGGGCGCTCACGCTGATCGGCGACGCGAGCCTCCTCACCCAACTCGTGGATGCGCTGCCCGCTGCCGCCAACGCAGTCGGCGTCTCCACCGCTGCAGCGATTGTCTGCCTCGTCTTGGCTCTGCCGGTTGCAGCGCTCGTGACGCGCACTCCGGGAAGGCTGCCGCGCTGGATCGAGAGCGTCTCGTACGTTGGGTACGCCATGCCGGGGATCGTGGTTGGTCTCGGCCTCGTGTTCTTTGCGATTCGCACGGCACCGTTTCTCTATCAGACGGTTGCGCTCGTCGTGCTCGCCTACGTCGTCCGTCTTTTACCTCAGGCGATCAGCGGCGCACGGAGCGGCTGGGAGCGCGTCGATCCCCGCTTCGAACAGGCCGCGCGCGGCATGGGCCGCTCGGCATCCGGGACGCTCTTTCGGGTCACGCTGCCGCTTGCGGCTCCCGGAGTTCTGACCGGCGCGGCGCTCGTGGTGCTGACAGCGATCAAAGAGTTGCCAGCCACGCTTCTGCTGCGTCCTAACGGATTCGATACCCCCGCCACCATCATCTGGCAGAAGACAAACGTCGCCGAGTACGCCTCGGCCGCGATACCGGCGCTGCTGCTGATCGCGATCTCGGCGATCCCCGTCTACTTCCTGCTGATTCGCCCGGAGGCGCGGCCCCGCCCCTAGTTAGGAGGCGTGCCCCAGGCGACGGGTACGAGCGCGGCGTGGCCGGGCTGAGGATCAATCCGCACACGATCGCCAACGTCCACCATGTCGATACTCGGACGATGAGCCCAGGTGAGCGAACCGTCGGACAATCGCAATCCGTAGACGACGTCGTGACCTCGAAAGTCGCGCGATTCGACCACGGCCGACCCGGTTTCGTCCCGTGCTACCCCGACCAGCTCGGGGCGAATGAAGACGCGGACGGGACCAACGACGCTGCCGAGCAGCGCAAACGCGCCGAGCGCCGTGTCCACACTATCGCCGCGACCAATCCCCTCGACGACGTTGGCGCGACCCATAAAATCGGCCACCTCGCTGCAGAAAGGCTTGCGGTAGAGCACTTCGGGCTCGTCGACCTGCAGGATCTGTCCTGCGTGCATAACGGCGACACGATCGGAGATCGACAGCGCCTCTTCTTGGTCATGCGTAACGAAGATGCAGGTGAGGCCCGTCTCGCGCAGTCGCCCGATGATCTCGGTACGCACCTCATCGCGCGTCGTCTGATCGAGGCTCGCGAACGGTTCGTCAAGTAGCACGAGCTCGGGCTCTTGGGCGAGGGCACGAGCGAGGGCGACACGCTGCTGCTGTCCTCCGGACAGTTCGGTTGGCCGACGATCGGCGAGCTCCTCGACGTCGAGCACTGCGAGCAACTCGCGGCCACGGGCCGCAGCATTCTTTCGCTGGGCTTTTGGCAATGCGAAGCAGACGTTCTCGACGGCCGTCAGGTGCGGAAAGAGCGCGTAGTCCTGAAACACCATCGCCACGCGACGATCCTGTGGCGTGACCCACGTATCGCCGCTGGCGACGACACGTCCCTGGATCGTAACGGTGCCCAGATCGGGGCGAATGTGGCCGGCGATCAGGTTGAGCAGCGTCGTTTTGCCGCAGCCAGAAGGACCGAGAATGCCAAGGATCTCACCGCTGTAGACCTCAAGCGAGACCTTGTCGAGCGCCACCACGTCGCCAAACCGGCGCGTCACAGATT
>CAXNNM010000118.1:0-3969 GCA_964203735.1 Gaiellales bacterium
AAGATGATCACCTGGCGGTTGGCCTCGGTCGAGCGGATGCGGTCGAAGGCGACGTTGATGTCGTCGAGGGTGATGCGCTCGATCATCTGGTCGAGCATGAGGTCGCCCGATTCGAGCCAGCCGACGATCAGGGGCCAGTCGCGCTTCGGCAGGAAGGTCCCGTACCACGAGCCGGCGATCGTGCGCTCTTCGAGGATCAGGCCGAGCGTGGAGATCTGCGAGAGGTCCGTATCCTCGACCATGCCAATCAGCGTCGTCTGCCCGGCGAGACCCGTCATGCGAATTGCCTGATCGATCGTTGGCAGGAACCCGAGCGCCTCGAAGGCGTGATCGACGCCGCCGGTCAACGCGCGAACGGCTGCGACGGCGTCGGTCTCGGAGGCGTTGACGACGTCTGTCGCGCCGAGCTCCTTGGCAAGCGCAAGCTTGGAGGCGTTGGTATCGACGGCGATGATGCGCGAGGCGCCGGCAATGCGTGCACCCTGCACTGCGCTCAGGCCAACGCCGCCACAGCCGATGACGGCGACGGAATCCCCCTTGGCAACCTTGGCGGTGTTGAGGACAGCACCGACGCCAGTGGTGACGGCGCAGCCGACGAGTGCCAGGTACTCCCACGGCAGCTCGGTCTCGACCTTGATCGCGGCCACCTCGGGTACGACGGAGTATTCGGAGAATGTCGAGCTGGAGTAGTGATGCACGGTCTCGCCGTCGAGCGAGTAGCGGCTCGTACCGTCGAGCAGGAAGCCGGCCTCAAAGCTGCCTTGCTCGGTGCACAGCGCGGGTCGTTCCTTCTCGCACATGCGGCAGTGTCCGCACGGCGCAACCCAGGCCATCACGACCTTGTCGCCGACCTTCAGTGTGGTCACGCCCGGACCGACAGCCTCAACCGTTCCAGCACCCTCATGTCCGAGCATCGAGGGGACGGGTACGCGATCGGCCCACTCGATTGTGTGGAGGTCGGAACGGCAGACGCCGCTGGCGCCGAGCTTGACCAGTACCTCTCCCTGTTTCGGATCTGCGACAACGAGGTTGTCGTGGATCACGAGCGGGGCGTTGAACTCGTGCAGGAGGGCGGCGCGGCAGGTGAGCATGGGTTGAGTATCTCACGCCTCGTCGGCACTGTCAGAATCTGGTCGTCGCGGGACTCAATGCCCCGCGGCGACCGCTCTAGTTCAGTGCCCGAAGCGCACGTCGGGCAGGATCTTGTCGAGCCACTTAGGCAGATACCAGGCGGCCTTGCCAGTCAGGCGCAAGGCGACAGGGATCAGCAGGAGTCGAATCAGTAGTGCATCGAGGAGCACTGCGACGCCGAGGATGATGCCCATCTCCTTTGGTGGGATCGGTCCAGAGATGGCGAAGGTAAAGAAGACAGCGACCATCACCGCGGCGGCGGCGAAGATCACGCGACCCGAGTGGGCGAGCCCGCCGATCGCGGCCTCTTTCGGGTCTTGTGAGTGGTCGTAGTGCTCTTTCGCTGAGGCCAGCAGGAAGACCGTGTAGTCCATCGAGATCGCGAAGATCATCGCGAAGAAGAAGACTGGTCCCCAGGCGTCGAGGAAGCCCTGTGGTTCGAAACCGAGCAGGCCGGTCAGCGTGCCGTCTTGAAAGATCAGCTTGGCGACACCGAAGGCCGCACCGACGGCGAGCAGGTTGGTGATCACGCCGATCGCAGCGATCACGGGTGCCTGGAGCGCGACGAGCAGGAGCAGGAAGCCGAGAATCAGGACGATGCCGATCACGATTGGTGTGGCATCGCCGAGAGCGACCTCGAGGTCGTGGTTTTCGGCAGCCGCACCTCCGACGAGCACGCCGGCTGGCACCTCGCCGCGGATGCGATCGATCGCCGTGCTGAGGGCCGGGTCCGATGGATCGGTCTTGGGCACTGCTTGGAGCAGCGTGAGATTACCGTTGGCAGAGGGCATGCCGGGCATCACGGCGGCGATCGCCGGATCGTTCTGGAGCGTGGTGGTGACGGCCGCCAGGTCGGCGGTCGGCGTCACGATCTGCAGCGCACCGGGAGCCCCGGGTCCGAACGTGGATTGGATGGTTTCGTAGCCAATACGCGAGCTGTCGCCACTGGGGACGACCTTGATCGATGGCATGCCGGTGCGGAGGTCGAGCGCGGGTACGGCGAGCGCGAGCAGCACGACGATGGCAGCAATACCGGGGAGGATTGGGTGGCGCCAGAGGAACTCGCCCCAGCGCGCAAACGTCGGCGAGCGGTGCTCGCCCGAGTGCACCCAGGGCAGCGAGACGGCGTTGATCTTCGTGCCGAGTTTGGCCATCACGACGGGTAGGAGCGTGAGGGTCGCGGCCAGGACGAAGAACACTGCCAGCATGATGCCGAGCGCCATTGAGCGGAAGGCGGGGCTGGGCACGAGCATCACCGCCGAGAGCGAAATCAGCACGGTGATGCCGCTGAAGAGGACGGCCTTACCGGCGGTATCCATGGCGACACCCACGGCATCGATGGGTTTCATTCCACTTCCCATCATCGCTGCGCGGAAGCGCACGACGACGAAGAGCGCGTAGTCAATGCCAAGCGCGAGCGCAAACATCATCGCGAAGTTCATCGCCCAGATTGAGACGTCGAAGACCTGTGCGGCGAGAAAGAGGCTGCCGGCGGTCATCATCAGACCGATGATTGTCAGCATCAGGGGTAGGCCGGCGGCGACGAGCGAGCCGAACGCGAGCACGAGGATGGCGAGCGTGACGGGCCACGAGTAGAGCTCGGATTTCATCATCGCGTTCTTGTTGGCCTCGTTGAAGTCGCTCCACATGCCCGGGGCGCCCGTTAGTGCGACGGTGATTTGACCGTTGCCGACTTGGGCGAGGTCTCCCTTGAGACGGTCAGCCGCGCGGACCATCTCGGTCGGGTTGAGGGCAGCGCCGCCTTGGACAACGGCCGTGCGCTTGTCTTCGGACAGCGACATGCCGGGCTGTGGCTGCACGACGGTCGAGACTGCCTTATCGGACTCGAGGATGCGCGTCACATCGGCGATTGCCTGCGTGTACGCGGGGCTGTCGACGGTTTCGGTCTTGGAGGTCAGCACCACCATCATCGCGCTGCCGCCGAGGCCTTGAAATTCCTTTGCGACGACGTCGCGAGCGGCGACAGACTGCGACCCGGTTGCCTCCCATCCTGCGCCGGAGAGAGCCTTCTCGGCTTTGGGTGCGAGGAAGCCGAGGCCGACGGCAGCAACCAGCCAGATCAGCGCGATGAGCTTGCGGTGGGTGGCCGACCAGCGACCGAGGCGTCCGATCGGTCCGAGCACTGGCACGACGACCGCGCTCATCGGGCGCACCCAGCCTTGAGGCGGAAGACGCGGGTCAGGATGAGTGCTGCGCCGCATGTGCCGGTAGCGACGTAGAGCAACTGGTTGAGGCCGACGAAGGCGGTGAAGAGCAGAAACCAGGGGGAGATGATGGCTGCGAGCGCGACGCTGAGGAGGACGAAGATGCCGCCCATCAGGAACAGCACGCGCTCGAGTGGCCATTGTGCGTTGCGCACATTGGCTGTGATGGATGTGGCTTGAGTGCTCACGGTGAGACCTTTCTTCAACTTCACAACTAAACGGTTGCTAACTTGTATCAAATCTTGCCCGAGTTGCGCAACCTGCCTTGACGAGGGGGCACGGCTACGAGTAGTCTCTGAAATGTCACGCCGAACGTCCAGCCCCACGGAGCACCCTTGGATCCGAACGAACACGCACTCCATAACGCACCGTTTCTCTGGCGTAATCCTGAGCCCAAGTCGTCCTACGACGCGGTCATCGTTGGTGGCGGTTTGCATGGCCTCTCGACCGCGTACTACCTCGCTAAGAATCATGGCCTGACGAACATCGCGGTCGTCGAGCGCGGCTGGATCGGCAACGGCAACGCCGTGCGCAACACGACGATCATTCGCTCGAACTACCTCTGGGACGAGAGCGCAGCCATGTACGAGCACGCGCTCCAGCTCTGGGAAGG
>CAXNNM010000119.1:0-3961 GCA_964203735.1 Gaiellales bacterium
GTCCTGTGTGTTCGCGGGCGAGAATGCCTTCTGGAACTGCTCCCTCAACGCTGCCTCCGATGGCCAGTCGATCGCGAACGTCAAGATCTACGATCCCGGCAAACGCGTCTGGAGCGTGACGATCCCCCGCAACGGCGCCCCGGCAACGCAGCTGACCGAGAAGACTGCGACAGCGATCGCCGCCAAAGATCCCAAGGCAGCAGCGTGGATCGCCCGCTACCGCGACCATGACCGGCCGGTGCGTTCCTTCGCCTCACTCGATCTGGGCACGTGGCGCGTCAAGTGGTACAGCGGTGCCAGCCAGATCGCTGAGGTCGGCGTGCTCGACACCACAAAGGCGATCTCGTACGTGCGTACTGGTCCGCAGGTTGCCTGGTCGATGGCGCGGGGAGGCCAGGGTTTTGGGCGCCTGATCAACGAGCCGTGGGCTCTTGGCACGCTGATCCTGATCTTTGCTCTCGTGATGCTTGATTGGCGGCGCCTGCGCTCGTGGCGGACGCTCGACATCTTTGCGATCGTGTCGCTCGCAGGCTCGCTGTGGTGCTTCAACCGCGGTCTGATCTTCTGGGCCGTGCCGCTCCAATACCCGCCGCTCGTCTATCTGTTGGTGCGCATGATCATGATCGGTACGGGTCGTAGCGCCCGCCCGGCCTTTACGACGCGCCTGCCGTTCTGGGTGATGGTCGTACTGATCCTGGTCCTCGCGGGCGGTCGTATTGGCTTCAATGCCTACTCGTCCAACGTCGTCGATGTTGGCTACGCCGGTGTTGTCGGTGCCGACCGCATCCTTGATGGTCGAAGCCCCTATGGCAGCTTCCCCACCAAGACCCCCACCCCCTGCGGCACGCGCTACTCGGATGGCAACTACAGCGGCTACATCCAACCGAATGGGCGCTGCGAGACGGCAATCGAGCGGGGCGACACCTACGGTCCCGCGATGTACGCGGCCTACGTGCCGGGTGTCGCCGCGCTCGGCTGGACCGGGCGCTGGGACGATCTACCGGCTGCGCACTTTACGGCCGGCTTCTTTGACCTCCTCGCTGGCATCGGCTTAGCGTTGTTTGGGTGGCAGTTCGGTGGTCGCCGGCTGGCCGCTGCGATGGCGCTGTTCTGGTTCGCCGTGCCCTGGACGGCGTATACCTTTATGAGCGACTCAAACGACGCGATCGTGGCCGCCTACCTTGCGTGGAGCGCTGCCTTGATTGCCCGTCCGGTCGGCCGTGGAGCCTTTGTGATGCTCGCAGCGCTCGCCAAGTTTGCGCCACTCATTCTGCTGCCCCTCTGGCTGAGGCTGGACCGGCAACCACCCCCACCTCGTGGCGAGTGGGCCTACGGCGCACCGGCCTTGCAGTCGTCGCGCGCCGCACGCCTCTGGGCCTATGTCCGCCCCGGACCAGGCTCTGGTCGCACGTTCCTTGGCATGGCGCTTGTCACGATTCTGCTGGCTGCGATGCTGATAGCCCTCGATGGGACCGGGGCTCTGCGGACCTTCTGGGACCGCACGTTTGGGTGGCAGCTCGACCGGCCATCGCCGTTCTCGATCTGGGATTGGGGCGAGTACCCGGGCTTCCCCGACCTGGCCATTCTTCAGAAGATTCTCAAGGCCGCGCTCGTCTTCGGGGCGATCGCACTGTTTTTCGTGCCGCGCCGACTCGACGCCACCCGCGCCTTGGCGTTTGCCGGCGCCTTGATGATCGGCTTCCAGCTCGTGCTGACCCACTGGATGTATCTGTACTTGCCGTGGGTGATGGTGTTCGTCGCGATTGCTCTGCTCGCGCCCAGCGTTGGCATGCCCCGCATCCGCCGGGTCAGCGAGCTCGACACTGCTCTGCCACGTCGCGAGCGCCAACTCGTCGCAGGCGACTGACTCAGGCAGAACGCCGAAACGCTTCGGCACTCGTCGCACGACCAGCTTCGTCGCACGTAATCAGCACGCCTTCGAGTCGGACATCTTCAGAGGCTGGCTCGAGACGCTGTGGCTGCTGCAAGATGAAGCGCCGCAACGAGAGCTCTTTCTTCGCACCGATCACAGAGTCGTGTGGTCCGGTCATGCCCGCATCGGTGATGTAGGCGGTTCCGCCCGGCAAGACGCGTGCGTCGGAGGTCTGGACGTGCGTGTGGGTGCCTAAGACCGCTGTCGCTCGGCCGGCAAGGTGCCAGCCCATCGCAATCTTCTCGCTGGTCGCTTCGGCGTGGACGTCGATCAGCACGATCGGGGTCGAGCGATGTGCCTCGTCGAGCAGCGCGTCCACGACGGAGAACATCGACTGCGCCGGCTCCATCGTGAACGACCCGAGCAGGTTGATCACGGCGACCGACTGACCACTGCTCGTCGGAATGATCTGCAGCCCTCTGCCTGGCAATTTGTCGAGCAGGTTGGCAGGCCGCACAACACGATCGGCTTCGATCAGGTACGGGCCGATCTCCTTACGCCGCCACAGGTGGTTGCCGAGGGTGAGGCAGTCGGCGCCGGCAGCGAGGAGTCGCTCGGCGAGCTTCGGCGTCAGACCCGCTCCATCGGCGGCGTTCTCTGCATTGACCACGACGCAGTCGAGCTCGAGTTCGGCGCGCAGCATGCGCAGCTTCGATTCGATCGCGGACACGCCGGGAGAGCCGTAGACGTCTGCGAGAAATAGGATCCTCACGAGGCAGCCACTGCCGTTGCGGGTCGTACCTCAAGATGGATGCGATTGCCGCCATCCTGCGTGTACTTGCTGATCAGCGGGTCGAGAGCACCCGTCACGTCGACGATGCGTCCAAGCGTCGTCCACGCTTCGGGCCGCGTCGACACCGGCGTGCCGACCGAAAGTTTCGGATCAGAGCGGATCCCCGTGGCAATCACCACGACTCCAGGGTTGGCAACCGGTTCAATCGCGATCTGGTCACCATAGGCGGTGCCCTCCACGATCAACGGCGTAATCGAGAGCACCTTGCCATCGACCGGCGTGTAGGTGTCGGTACCGACGAGGGCGCCGATGTCGACCGAGGTTGGGTCGCCGTCGACCTGATACTCCGGTCCTCCGGCGGCATCCCCCGAGAACGAAGAGATGATGCGAGCCACGATGCCCTCATCGAGCGGCTGTCCAACCGGCTCGAGTGGAAGGGCATCCGCGCCCATCACGGGGTGAAAGAGAATCGCTGTGATGCGTGACTGTTGCACCGGCACGAGCAAGACGACTTGGTCCTGACGCGCGAGCGCCTGTGGCCGCGGCGCACCTGATGGCAAGATCCGCGTGGCGGGCGCCAGCGATGGAATCAGGTCGACGCCACCGAACTGCACGAGCTGTAGCCCACCCACGACGACGACGCCGAGCACGAGAGCGCACGCAACCCAGATGCGCGCGCGGCTAGCCTTCCGCACCGGCGTGGTGGGGGGCGGTAGGAGGATGTCGACGCCGGACCCCGTCAGCTCTACGGTCGCGACATCGGCCTGCTCATCGTGCACGACCATAGGCCGAGTGTACCCGCGCAGAGCGCAGGTCTACGGCAGCGCTTCCGCAGTTGTGCTGGGTGCAGTCGCCGCTGGGGCCTGTGTCGCCGGGGGCGAACCGGTCGTCGTGGCGGCTGCAGGAGGCGCTGGCACGGTTACGGTTTTCTGTGGCGGAGGCATCGAGAGCGTCAGGTCTGGAGCGGAAATCGAGGAGACGATGCGGTTCTCGAACTGCGACGTAAAGCCATTCCAGGCCACCGGGTTCTTCGGCGCGGCAAAGTTGACGGGCGGCGTGCCGGCCAGCGCAGAATCCATGAAGAGGTGCCAGATATCGGCAGGTAGTGTCGGGCCAGAGACGGCTCCGACACCCTCAACGTTGTAGAGCGACTTCGTCTCATCGGGATAGCCAATCCAGACGCAGGTCGCGAGCGTTGGTGTGTAGCCACAGAACCAGGCATCAGTGTGGTTATCAGTAGTGCCGGTCTTGCCCGCCTCGGGACGATCGTCCGACATTAGGGCGCCGGTACCGGT
>CAXNNM010000120.1:0-3960 GCA_964203735.1 Gaiellales bacterium
CGAACCCACTCTGCATCGTGCACCAGTAAGGCATCGTCCCACGTGATCGGAACCCCCTCCGATACGTCGATGCCCGGCAGTCGCTCGACCCGCTCACGCACCAGCCGGTACTTCTCTTGTGGAAAGCGATTTGTTGGGGGCAGCGGAAAGGTCCAACGGTCGTGTGTGAAGGCGTACATCCGTTGCATCTTCGCGGTAGCGGCAGGGAAATGACGAACACGGGCGAAGGTCGTCCCGTAATCGACGTGGGACAGGGTCCCGCAGGAGGCACACCTGGTGGAAAACGCACCGGCACGATTGCTCGCGGAATTCGTGGGCACGTTCGCACTGATTTTCATTGGCGCGGGCTCAATCATGACGATGGCGCAGTGGGATCCGACTGGCGGCGCACTCGTCGGGATTGCAGCTGCACACGGCTTTGTGATTGCGGTGATGGTCTCCGCGCTCGGCCATATCTCTGGTGGTCACTTCAATCCCGCCGTCTCGACGGCTCTGCTCGTGACCCGCAAGATCAAGCCTGTTGACTGGGCTGCGTATGTCGTCGTCCAGCTCGTCGGTGCGACGGTTGCCGCGCTTGCTCTGAGCGTGCTCTATGACGCCGTTGTCAAAGACAAGACGGGTCTTGGTACGCCATCGCTGGCCGCTGATTACACCTCCGGCCAAGGGCTCCTGCTCGAAGGTATCCTGACGTTCTTCCTCGTCTTCACGGTCTTTGCTGTGGCCGTCGATGGACGTGGTGCCTTTAAGATCGTCGCCGGTCTCCCGATCGGCTTCGTGATCTTCTTCGACATCCTGATGGGTGGACCGTTGACGGGTGGTGCGATGAACCCGGCCCGTTGGTTCGGTCCCGCGCTCGTCTCGGGCAACTGGTCGAACGGTTGGCTGTACATCGTTGGACCGGTTGTCGGCGGCATCATTGCCGCGCTGCTCTACGACGTGATGATCCTGCGTCGCAAGGACGCGGCACCCGCGTAATCGGCATCAGGGGCGTCGCCTACGGGCGGCGCCCCGGTTTTGCCGAAGCGGCTTAGAGCAGGATGCGCTCGAGCAACTCGGGCGCGCAGCCCTGCTCGAGGAGGCGGACAGCTTCGTGCAGGTCGGCGTCGGATGCAGCGATGCGCTCGGCGCGCTCGTTGTCGAGTCCGGCTCGCTCCAGCGTCTCGCGACGCCATTCAACGACTGCGTCGTTGATGGTGGTAACGGGTGCTTGCTGCTCAGAGGTCTGTGCCATGTCCCAATCCTACCCGAACGTGTCCCCGGGACTGCCGCCTACCCGGATTGATGTGATTCGCGATACTTTCACGGCATGGAACTTATCGCGATCGAAGCCGCCGCAGCCCATATCGAGCAACGCTTTGGCAGGCCGCCCACAGCAGTGGTCCCGGCGCGTAACCTCCTCAGTGGCGTCGTCTTCGTCTGTGCCGTTCCGCAAGGTGATGCGCTTGGCTGGGTCGTCATCGACGAGACGGGTATGCCACTGGTTGACCAGGATGCAATCCGGCAGACGGTGGAACTGACGGCGATCTGCGAGGCTGCCGAAGAGTCGGCTGCCGCGCTCTCTATCGATGAGGCGATGCCCGCGCTGGCCGAGGCCTGGCGCATGGCCGGCGAACTGGGGGAGGCCGAGGCCGAGCTAGCGACCCACGCGACGTACCAGGCCGTTGAGGCGCTACAGCCATTGGTGACAGGCATTCGCGTCGCGGATCCGACCTATCTCGACCAGCTCGCGGCTGCCGCCGGGTTGGTGGGAGATCGCTTCGATCTACTCAAGGAGGCGGCGGGGCAGGTCTCTGCGCGCCTGACCGGGCAAGGTGTCGATCCGCTCGAGCCGTTGGCGCAGTCGTTGTGGGGTGCGATCCGCATTCTCTCGCGCGACGGCGCACCCGATCGCTTCCGCGAGGCTGTCGAGCTCGCGATGGGTCCGGCTGCCGCCTTCGCAGACGACGTGGTGGCGCAGTACCTTGTGCCTGTGACCGGCGACATCGCCATTGAGACGGAGGACGCAACATGAGTCGAGGGATTGAGGGACGCGTCGTCGCGATCACCGGTGGCGGTAGCGGCATGGGACGCGCGATGGCAATCGACCTTGGCTCGCGTGGTGCGAAGATCGCGATCTGCGGCCGCCGCCCAGAGCCACTCGAGGAGACCGTCGAGCTCGTCAAGGCAGCAGGCGGCGAGTGCGCCTCCTTCCAGTGCGACGTGCGCGACCCCGAGCAGATCGACGCCTTCTTTGCGGGAGCGACCGCGGCCTTCGGTGCCCCTGACACGCTCGTCAACAACGCAGCAGGCAACTTCGTCGCCAATGCGATCGACATGTCGCCGAACGGCTGGAAGGCCGTCATCGACATCGTCCTCAACGGCACCTTCTACTGCTCGCGCGCCTTTGCGCTCGGCTTTCCGAACGCTGCGAAGGACACGGGCTCGATTCTCAACATCATCGCGACGTACGCCTGGACAGGTAATCCCAGCACGGCGCATTCCGCGGCGGCCAAGGCCGGTGTCTGGAACCTCACCAAGACGCTCGCTGTTGAGTGGGCACCGCTGGGTATTCGCGTCAACGCGCTTGCCCCGGGACCAACCGAGACCGAGGCGGCCTCGGCAAACCTCTTCCCAACCGAGGAGATTCGCGCTGCGATGACGGCCGGCATTCCGCTGCAACGCTTTGCGACGCTTGAGGACATCACCGACAGCGCACGCTTCCTGCTGTCGGACGAGGGTGGCTACATCACCGGTGAGACGCTCGTGCTCGACGGTGGTGAGAGCCTTTCGAAGGGGATGTTTGCCTCTGCCCCGCCGACACCGAAGAACTAGGCGCTGTCTCTAAGCACAGCCGGTCGCGACCATTAGCGCCCGACAGACTTCGCGCATACGAGGTGGCGGCAGGGTGCAGATTCGTTCTTCGAACTGCCTGTGATCGATCAGTGAGATGTTGTCTGTGGACAACACGCACGAGCGGGGCATGCCGTCGTGTACGTCGAGTGGGATCTCGGAGTTGAGGCCACGCAGCCGTGTTGTGGCGGGAACACAAATCACCCGGTCCACATGTGGGATCGTCGTATCGCGCATCAACACGAGGTACGGACGTCGCTTCTCTCCGCTCGGTCGCGCCCACCAGATCTCGCCGCGACTTACCACTCGTCAAGGTCCTTCTGAGCGAGGTCGGAGATGCGACCAAACTCTTGCTCCTCCGGACCCACGGGAAAGCGCGTGTAGCCCGCGACGATCGCGGCGTCGATGCGCGCCGCTTCATCTGCCTGCAGCCACATGTCGAGGGCGGCTTGGACCAGTTGCGTGCGCGTGCGGATCGTTGCTGCTCCGTCGGGGCTTGCGAGGTAGCGGTCCATTGCGGACAGCATGTCCTCGGAGAGCCGCACGCTGATGGGGCGGGCTGCCATCAGCGACGCGCGGAGAGTGTCATACGTTTCGTCATACGTCACACGATAGGGGAACAACCGCGCCTGAATGTGACGCTTTGATTCAGGCAGGCAGCGAGTAGCCGCCGTCGATGATCAGCGTCTGGCCGACGATCATCGTGGACTCGGTTCCCGCAAGCCAGGCGACGGCGTTGGCGAGGTCTTGCGGCTCGACGATGCGACCAGCAGGCGTGCGCTCACCCATCGCGAGCATCTCGTCTTTGTTCGGAAAGTTGTCGAGGGCGTCGGTGTTGACCACGCCGCCCGAGACCGCGTTGACACGGATTCCCAGCGGTGCGAGCTCGACGCTGAGGTAGCGGACGCAGGCCTCGAGGGCCGCCTTCGAGACACCGACGAGGGTGTAGTTCTCGAGCACGCGGAACGAGCCGAGCGAGGACATCGCAACGATGCCACCGCCACCACGGGCCTCCATCAACGGTGCCGCGCGCTGGGACAGCAGCATCAGCGCACGCGCGTTGGTGTCGAGCGTCCAGTCCCAGTGCTTCTCGGTCAGTTCCATCACAGGACGAATCACGCCTGAGGCGGC
>CAXNNM010000121.1:0-3926 GCA_964203735.1 Gaiellales bacterium
TGGCCTGACGGGTACTGGAAGATCAAGAACCACCCGAAAATGAAGGGCCGCAACATCAAGTACATGCAGCCGACACAGGGCCGCCTGGCCTGGGTCTGCGGCATGGTGCTGAGCGCAGCCACCAAGCAGCCTGGTCGTGCCACGCTGGCAATGGCCGCGACCAACACGCCCGCCGCGGGTGCTGGATTGACCGACTTCTTCCAGTACGCCTCGGCACAGCAGAAGGGCGTGATGGATCTGATCCAAGACAAGGCCCTGATCTCGGCCTTCGATATCGACAAGCCAGAGGCTTGGGCGCCACCGAATGCCTGGTTCGAGGCTCCACTGCCGAACTACAAGGACTTCGTCAACGCCGGCCAAGAGGTCAAGGCCGCCTAGGCACCAGCAGGGGAGCCGGCCACGCGCCGGCTCCCCTCAGGCGCACCCGGAATTCGCATGGCAGCACTCGCAGAGACACCCACCCCGCCCGCTCCCAAGCGGCAGCGCTCGCGTCGCGAGCAGCGCAACGACGGCGGCACAGCTCTGTCCACGTACGGACTGCTGGCACCGATGCTGATTCTGCTCGGCGTGCTGTTTCTCGCGCCGCTCTACTACATCTTTCTCTTCAGCGTTGGACTGAAGCGCTTCTCGCCGACAGACGCGCTCGCCAGCCTCAACGGCGAGTTGAACTCGTTCTCGACGGAACTCTGGTCCAAGCTCGTCAGCGTCGAGGTAACGGTGATGCTGCCTGGCCTCAACTTCAATCTGCCCGTGCTGGTTGTCGGCATCGCCTTCGTTGTGTTGCTGGTCGCGGCCGTGACAGCCAGCCGCGTTCCCGAGTATGGCAACTGGATCGTAGGCATCGCGTTCGTGCTCCTACTCACGCCCTTTTTGACCTTCCCGGCAGGTAACAACCTGCTCCGACTCGTTGAATTATCTTCAGAGGGGGATTACCTGCGCCTCTTCTTCAAGTCGGTCACAATGGCGATGACCTCGTCGGTGACCGCCGTGCTGATCGCGATCCCCGTCGCCTATTTCCTCGCCTTTTGCGTGGGCAAGTCGAAGTACACGTGGCTCTTGATCGTGATCGCACCGTTCTTGACGTCGTACTTGCTGCGCGTCTTCGCGTGGAAGGTAATCCTTGGTGATCAGGGCCTAATCAACTCCGGCCTGACCTCGATCGGCCTGATCGATGAACCCTTGACGTTCTTGATCTACAGTCAGTTCACCGTCATCGTTGTGCTGACGTACGCCTGGGTGCCATTTATCTGCCTGCCGATCTTCCTCGCGTTCGAGACGATTGATCGCCGCCTGCTCGAGGCCGCCATGGACCTCGGTGCGACGCGTCTGCAGGCGTTTCGCAAGATTAGCCTGCCGATCATCGCGCCGGGTATCGTCGCCGCGTTCCTGTTCGTCTTCATCCCGTCAATCGGGGAGTACATCACGCCCACCCTCGTCGGCGGAACGCAGGGAACGATGTACGGACAGTCGCTTGCCAGCCAGTTTGTGGGAGGCGCCTTCAACTGGCAATTCGGCTCTGTCATGTCACTGTTTCTGCTCGGTGTCGTGCTGCTCCTGACGTTTGCTACGGCACGCTTCCTGCGCGCGGGTGGTGGGGGACTCTAGTGGCCAGAGACTCGTCCACATTCGTCGTCATCTCGCCCTGGGGCAAGCGCCTGCTGACTGCCTTCTTTGTCGTGTTCCTGTTCGTGCTCTACCTGCCGACGGTTCTGCTGGTGATCTTCTCGTTCAACGACGGCACGGTTGCCGCCTTTCCCCTGGAGGGGTTGACCACCAAGTACTACGGGCTGGCATTCGACTCTGAGGAGATCCGCAAGGCGCTCGGCGCCAGCATCTGGGTCGGCCTGGGAGCGGCGTTCATCGCCACACTGATCGCGCTGATGGCGTCCTACCCACTGGCCCGGCGGAATGTGCGGGGAAAGGCTCTGATCTCTGCGCTGATGCTCGTTCCACTCGTGGTCCCCACGGTCGTGCTCGGCGTCTCTCTGCTGCTCCTGTTCCAGAAGGGGCCTGGACAGGTCGGTCTTGGCTTGACACGCATCATGGTCGCGCACGTCGTGATCGCCATCCCCTTCGCGGTGCTGATTCTGCTGCCGCGCATCGCGAGCATCGACCGTCGCCTTGAAGAGGCCGCCTACGACCTCGGAGCCACTGGCCTTCAGACCTTCCGCCTCGTGATGCTGCCCCTGATCGTGCCGTCGATCATCTCGGCCTTCTTGATCTCGTTTGTCTTCTCAATCGACGAGGTCGTGATCGCCTCGTTCCTCTCGTCGGACCAGGTCACCTATCCCGTCTACCTCTACTCGGGCCTCAAGTTCCCCGAGAAGACGCAGACGCTGATCCCCGTCGCGACGATCATGATCGTGATCAGTTTCGTCCTCGCCTTTGGTGCTGAGGCGATCCGTCGCTACGGCGACCGCCGTCTGGTCGGCAAGTAGCCGTGCGGGCGCTCGTCGTCACGCTGGTCGCTGTCGTCGTGATGGCTGGATCGGCTGTCGCGGTCGCACAACGTGCAGACACGTCGGCCAGCACGCGGGCCCGCATGATCACTGCCCTCACGACCGCGACGTCGCCCGATGACTGTGGCTGTACAGCCGCTACGCGCGCGAAGGACCGGGTTGCGAACAGAGCAACCGCTGAAGCTTCCACCAGCACGAAGATCGTTCCCTAACGGCGTACAAACGCCAACGGCTCTCTGAGGAGGGACCACATGGACGCACGCATGAATCGCCAAGGTTTCATCGCTCTCACCGGCGCAACCACTCTCGCAGCGTTCCTCGCAGCCTGTGGTGGCTCGTCCTCGGGTGACAGCGATGCTGGAAGCAGCGCAGCTGCAGGTGGCGGTGATACCTCGGCAGCCGCTCCCGTTGGATTTGACCCGGCGACAGAGCCAGACGCTCCGCTGCTGGTCTTCACGTGGTCGGGCTACGACGAGAGCCCGGTACCCGACGGCGCGCCATGGATGTGGCAGGAGTACACGGATGGCCCCTACGGCGCCAAGTCTCCACTCAAATTTACGTTTCTTGACGACGACACTCAGGCTCTCGCCAAGGTGGCATCCGGCTTCGCAGCCGACATCATCCATCCCTGTGGCGGCTACATTCAGAAGTGGAAGGAAGCGGGCCTGATCCAACCGCTCGACGTCGCCTTGCTACCCGACTGGGATGGCGTACCCGAATCGCTCAAAGCACCGGGTCTGATCGATGGCGCCTACTACCACCTGCCCTTCGACGTCGGCTTCACATCACTGACATACGACGCCGATGCTGTCGACTTCTCCAAGGTCGGTGGCGAGGAGTCGTGGAAGATCCTGCTGGATGACCGCTACAAGGGCCAGATCTCGCTATTCAATGGTCCTGATGAGATCATCGAGTATGCGGCGCTCGCCAACCGAGGTGCCAAGGATCCGACCGAGTTGACGATCGAGGAGATCGCAGCTGCCAAGGAGACGGCGCTTCTGATGAAGCAGAACGTCCGCAACTACTGGACCTCACAGAACGATACCGTCAACGACTTCGTCAACGGCAACATTCTGATCACGGCCACCTGGCCGGACGGGTATTGGAAGATCAAGAACCACCCGAAGATGAAGGGCCGCAACATCCAATACATGCAGCCGATCGAGGGACGCCTGACGTGGATCTGCGGCTTGGTCTTGAGCGCCGCCTCGAAGCAACCCGGCCGCGCAATGCTAGCCATGGCGGCAGCCAATACTCCGGCGGCGGGAGCGGCCGTGACCGACAACTACCAGTACGCCTCGGGCCAAAAAGCCGGCGTCAGCGAACTGATCAAGAACAAGGAACTGATCACCGCCTTCGGGCTCGACGATCCAGCCCTCTGGGAGCCGCCGATGGCGTGGCCTCAGAAGGCCGTAGCACCCTACAAGGAGTACATCGCGGCCGGGCAAGAGGTGATCAACGCCTAGC
>CAXNNM010000122.1:0-3864 GCA_964203735.1 Gaiellales bacterium
TCGAACGGCGTACCAAGGATCGGCACGCCCTCCTGCAGGAGTCGCTCGGCGAGACGCAGCGGCGTCTGGCCACCGAACTGCACGACGACGCCAACCGGCTTCTCGCGGGCGATCACCTCGAGCACATCCTCGATCGTGAGCGGCTCGAAATAGAGCCGATCCGACGTGTCGTAATCGGTACTGACCGTCTCGGGATTGCAGTTGATCATCACCGCGGCATAGCCAAGCCGCCGCAGCGTCATCGCAGCATGGACGCAGCAATAGTCGAACTCGAGGCCCTGGCCGATGCGGTTGGGGCCCGAGCCGAGAATGACGACCGCGGGACGATCGTCGTTGACCGGCTCGTCGAGCGCGTCGTAACACGAGTAGCGATAGGTGCTGCGAGCCTCGACCTCGGCCGCACACGAATCGACGCTCTTAAACGACGGCACGACGCCAAGGCCGCGGCGATGATCGCGCACGGCCTTCTCCTCCGTGCCCGTCAGCGTTGCGAGCTGGGCATCGCCGAGGCCCATCTGCTTGGCGCGCCGCATGCTGGTCGCATCAAGGCCGTCGAGACCGAGTTCCGTGACGACCTGCTCGGCCGCAACGATCCGCGCGAACTCCTCGAGGAACCAGGGGTGGATCTCGCTCTCCTTGCTCAAGGCCAGCGGGTCCTCGCCATTGCGCAGGCGACTGAAGATTAGGTCGTAGCGATCCCACTTGGCGATCTCGAGGCTGCCCTCCGTGCGCGCATCCGCATCGAGCTCGCGACTGCGCAAGCCCTTGCCGAAACTCTCCGCAAAGGTACGGCCAATCGACATCGCCTCGCCGACGGACTTCATCTGCGTCGTCAACGTGTCGTCGGAGCCCGCGAACTTCTCGAACGCGAACCGCGGCAACTTCGTGACCACGTAGTCGAGCGTCGGCTCGAAACTAGCCGGCGTCGTCTGCGTCAGATCGTTCGGGATCTCGTCGAGCGTGTAGCCAAGCGCGAGCTTCGTCGCGACCTTCGCGATCGGATAGCCCGTCGCCTTCGACGCCAACGCACTGGAGCGGCTGACGCGCGGGTTCATCTCGATCACCACCAACTCGCCCGTCTCGCGATTGAGGGCAAACTGGACGTTCGAGCCGCCCGTCTCGACACCAACCGCGCGGATCACCGTTGCGGCGGCATCGCGGAGGCTCTGAAACTCGCGATCCGACAGCGTCATCGCCGGCGCCACGCAGACGGAATCGCCCGTATGGACACCCATCGCGTCGAGGTTCTCGATCGAGCAGACGATCACGACGTTGTCGTTCTTGTCGCGGATCACCTCGAGCTCGAACTCGCCCCAACCCTTGACAGACTCCTCGACCAGCACCTGCGAGATCGGCGACGCCGAGCAACCACGATCGACGTGATTACGCAGCTCTTCCATCGTCGAGGCAAAGCCGCCACCCTCGCCACCGAGCGTGAAGGCCGGGCGGATCACCATCGGCAGTCGAAGCGTGCCGTTTTCGACGAGCTCGACAGCCTGCTCGACGTTCGTGACGGTCTGGCCCTTCGCCGTGCGCAGACCAACGCGCGCCATCGTCTGTGCAAAGAGCTCGCGGTCCTCGGCCGTGCGGATCGCGTCGATCGACGCGCCGATCAGCTCGATGCCAAGCTCGTCCAAGACACCCGCGGCCTGTAGGTCCAGCGCCGCGTTGAGTGCCGTCTGGCCACCCAAGGTCGGCAGCAAGGCGTCGGGACGCTCGGTGCGCAAGACACCAGCGATACCCTCGAGGTCGAGCGGCTCGATGTACGTACGATCGGCCCAACCCGGGTCGGTCATGATCGTCGCCGGGTTCGAGTTGATCAGAACCGTCTCGTAGCCCTCCTCGCGCAGCACACGCAAGGCCTGCACGCCCGAGTAGTCAAACTCGCAGGCCTGGCCAATCACAATCGGGCCAGAGCCGATTACGGCGATCTTCTTGAGGTCGTCTCGGCGCGGCATTAGCTGTTCTCCTTCGCGATCCAGGGAGGACATGACATCCGCGCGGTTGTGGTGTCCTCCCCGGACACCACGCGCGATCCAGACCCACTCGAGTTGGGGGGAGGACACCACAACCGCGCGGATGTCATGTCCTCCCTAGCGCAGCGGCTCGACTTAATGAGGATCGTCATCGCCTAGCTCCTGCTCTCGCGATAGGCGGCTGCCTCGTCCACAAAGGAGACGAGGGCGTCACGGGCGTCGTGTGGGCCGGGCGAGGCCTCGGGGTGGAATTGCATGCTCCAGACCGGCCGGCCCTCGACACGCAGGCCCTCGACCGTCTCGTCGTAGAGCGATTTATGGGTGATGACGATGTCGGTCTTGCCCTCAGGAGCCTTGACTGCGAAGCCGTGGTTCTGGCTGGTCACGAGCACGCGGCCCGTCTCGGTCTCGAGGACCGGATGGTTCGCGCCGCGATGGCCGAAGCGCAGCTTGTACGTGTCGAGGCCAACCGCTCGCGCCAACAGTTGATGGCCGAGACAGATGCCAAAGACGGGCATGCCGAGCTCGAGCATCGCCTGGACGTTGGCGACGTGCGCGTCCATCGCACCCGGATCGCCGGGGCCGTTGGCGAGCAGAATGCCGTCGGGGTCGAGCGCGCGAATCTCGTCTGCCGTCGAGTCGTGCGGAACGATCACGACATGAGCGCCGGCCTCGGCGACCAGATCGCCAATCGAGTCCTTTGCGCCGTAATCGAGCAGCACCACCGTGCAGCGCGTGGCGCCACTCGCAGGGTCTTGCTCGCGCTGAGGACGCGAGACACCAGCGGCGAGATCCTGGCCCGCCATTGCCGGCGTGTCGGCGATCAACTGCTTGGCCTGCTCGGGCGTGGTGCCATCGGTGACGAGCGCCGCACGCATCGAACCCTTGTCGCGCAGGTGCTGGACAAGCGCCCGCGTGTCGATGCCAAACAGGACCGGCACGCCGTGCTCGGTCAGCCAGTCGAGCAGGCCTGTGCGGCCAGCGGGCGCGGCGTTGCGCGCCTCGCGGCAGACCATGCCGATCGCCTGCACGCGATCCGACTCGCCGACATCGCTCTCGATGCCGTAGTTACCAATCATCGGCGACGAGAACGTGATCACCTGGCCGTTGAAGGACGGGTCGGTGAGCGTCTCCTGATACCCCGTCATGCCGGTCGTAAAGACGGCTTCGCCGAGGGCAACCGTGGTTGCTCCGGCACCCTCGCCGTCGAACCGCGTGCCGTCTTCTAGGAGTAGATACGCGGCACTCATGCGAGGACCTCCAGCTCGTCGTGGGCTAAGCGACCATTGGCGATCGTGACGAGACAGATGCCACGCACAGTGTCGCCAAGGAAGCATGAATTCGCACTCTTCGAACGGAAGGGACGGTCGCCGACGATCCAGCGAGCGTCGAGATCCCAGAGGGCGAGATTGGCCGTGGCGCCGACCCGCAGCGCTGGGCGCTCCAGATCGAAGGCGTTGCAGGGGCCTTCTGTCATCGCGCGGATGATCGTCTCGAGCGGCACCAGATCGGGCGCCACAAGCTCCTCGAGCAAGATCGGCAGGGCGGTCTCGAGCCCGGTCACACCAAAGGCGGCGGCCTCGAACGGCACCTCCTTCTCGTGGATCGCGTGCGGCGCATGGTCGGTCGCGATGCAGTCGATCACGCCCGTCTTGAGGCCCTCGATCAGTGCCTGACGATCGTCTTCGCTGGCCAGCGGCGGGTTCATCTTGAAGTTACTGTCGAGCGACAAGACGGCCCGGTCCGTCAAGACCAGGTGATGCGGGCTCGCCTCGCTCGACACGCGCACGCCGCGCTCGCGGCCACGCGCGATCTCCTCGATGCTCGTGCGGACCGAGATGTGCTGCAGGTGGATGCGCGCACCCTCCTGCTCGGCCAGACGAATGTC
>CAXNNM010000123.1:0-3841 GCA_964203735.1 Gaiellales bacterium
CCTGTGCGCACAGCGCCCTCCATGTAGCCCGCTGACCAGTGGTCGGAGCCGGCCACGTAGAAGGGCGGCTCATGCGTGCCATGGAGGGGGCCGACCGCCATCAGATCGCCGGGCTCCCAGATAGCGACATAGCCGAGCGTGTAGGGGTCGGTGCCCCAGTGCCGCCACAGCACCGCATTCGCCTCAACCGGTCCACACAGTCGTTCGAGCGAGTCGAGCAAGCCCTGCGTCAGGGTTCCGGGCGGTGCGGCATCGATATATCCGCGCTTTTCCGGGCCGAGCAGGGACGACAGCGTGTTCTCGCCCTGCACCCAAAAACCACCGACCGCGTGCTCGGACACCGCCAGACCGTTCCAGCCGACGCGGCGCCAAACGGGCTCGTCGAGCACGGTCACGCCCTTCGACGCCAGCGCCTGACGCTGGCGATGGAGCGACCGTACGCGCTCTGTCGAGAGTCCGGTGATGCCGACGCGGCGTAGCGGGCCGACGGGCAAGGCGCAGACCACCGCGTCAGCCGTCATGACCTCGCCGCTCAGGAGGGTGACGACGCACGGAGAGCCCACGTGGATCGATGCGACGGGCGCGCTGAAACGGATCCGACCCGAAAGCTCGGCCTCGAGCGCATCGACAAGCACGCTTGAGCCACCCTTGACCTTGAGGTTCTCCCATTGGCTGTAGTCCGTGTTGAGGACGCCGCCGACGCCGGCAGCCGCGCGCGCCCAGGCAAGCACCGAACTACGCTCGAAGGTACCTCCCGCCGAAGCGAAGGCCTCCGCTTCGAACAGGCGGTACGCCATCCACGTCGGCTCGAGTGAGCGAATTAGCGCTCCGACCGAGAGATTATCGAGGCGCTCAGCGTCCGGATGCGACCACGGATCGGCAGGATTGACGGTGGCCGCGATGCGCAGCATCTCCTCCCGGAGACGCTCGAAGCTCGCAAGATCTGCCTCCGTCAGCCACTCCTCGCCGATGTGTGCGCCATCGAGCATGTCGTAGCCGTTCTCTCCCGACTCGTCGGTGTAGCTCGGCACGATCTCAAGCCCGAGTTCGGCCGCGAGTTCGAGATAGCCGTGATGGACGGTGCCAATGATCTCGCCACCCATCTGCAGCACGCGTCCGTCGTCGAACTCCATGCCCTCGACACGACCACCGACGCGCGCACGCGCCTCGACAACGACGACGTCCGTTCCCGCACGTGCGAGGTCGCGGGCGCAAGAGAGTCCACCGAGGCCTCCACCGACAACGATTACATCCGACTTCATGACAACCTCATTCGTGAGAAGGGGGGGCTACCGGAACGGCGCGCGCGTGCCCGGTTGAGGAAAGGGGTTAGACCAGGCGCGACCGCCGTCGGTCGTGGTGATGCTGATGCGCGCCCACTCCCAGAACTCGGGTGCTTCAAAACGCGCGGCGATGATCAGGCCAGCGCTATCTCGTTCGAGGATCTCGCCGCGATAGTCCGACACTGCGGGATCGGCATTAACACGACCGCCATCCCACGCGCCGGAGTGGAGCGTGACGGCTGAAGCAGGCGAGCAGCGCACAATCATCTTGTCGCCGTCGGCTCGGAGATCGAGCAGCTCGGGTCCCGTGGTCGAATAGAACGCGCCGGAGCGCAGCGCATTGAGCACAGCCTCACGCGAACGCTCTGCAGCCTTGACGATGGTCCAACCGAGTCCTGCGTCAGACCCGATCGGGGCGGTTGCCTCGTGCGAGTCGTCGGTCGCGATGCCCTTAATCGAACCTCCGAGCTGGCGCGCGTGGTCCCACTGGACCTCGGAGAGTCCATTGCCCTGCTGCGCCTCGCAGCCGCCGTTGAACACCTCGAGACCCGAGAGCGCTGGGGCGCTCAGATAATCGTCGGCCGTCAGGCAGCTCCAGCGCGGGTGTGCGAGGTACGCGACACCGCCGTGGTCCACGACCCACTGGGCGCAGGCTGCGATCGACGGAAACTCCTCTCGTGGCTCGGGCAACTCGTCAATGCCGAGTGCCAGCACCTCTGCCTCGAATGGCGCGCGATCGAGCTTCGCGGAGAGCTCACTCGCAGGGATCATCACCATCGACGAGGACTCTCCGATGGTCAGTCCCCAATGATCGGTGATCGCCAGTACGTCACAGCCGGCCTGCTCGTAGTGCGCGACGAGCTCGTCGACCGTCGGAGTGCCGTCCGATTGGTCGGTATGGCAGTGCAGCTGGCAACGCAACCATTCGCCCGGAGCTTCAAAGGGATTCACACGTGCGACCGTAGCATGCTGACTGCGCAGTCAGTAATCGCGCTCGTCGGATCGGTGCCATCGGTAGCGCGGAGGGTGAGTGCGCTCTACGCTTCAACGCTATGGCGGAGAAAATCACGGACGAAGAAGCGGTCGAGCGTTCGTGCGCCGACGTCACTACCGGCGAAGCTCGGTACCTGATGGCGCTGCTCGACATGCAGCGCGATGGCACGACGGGCGACACGTCGCAGGCCGGGCTCGCGCGTCACCTTGCTGTGTCGGCTCCGACTGCACTCGAGATGCTGCGCCGGTTGCGTTCGCTCGGACTGGTTGAGGATAAGACCGTGCACCTGACACCTGCCGGTGCGAGCGCCGCGCTGGTGCTCAGCTCGCGTCGGCGTGCGGCGCTCGCGATCATGCAGGACGTGCTTGGGTTGGAGGGCGAGGACGCCGAGCACGAGGCGGCTTGGCTGGCAGCCAGCGCGTCGCCACTCCTCGGGCGGCACCTCATCTCGTGGCGCGCCCACGGAAACTCCAGCTCCTAAGCGCGGGCGTTAGACGGTCGCGGTCGCAGCAGCGGCCACGCGCTTGGCGACCTCTGCTCGGACACGCGGTGCGACTTCGTTGCCGAGTAGCTCGATGCTGCGAAGCGTTGCCCCATGGTCCGTTGGTGCGGCGCTCAGCTTGATCAGAAAGCGCGTGTTGCCGAAGACGGCGTGGTAATCCAGGAGCTTCTCGACGACGTCGTCGACCGAGCCGATCAGGAGCGCGCCGCCTGGATCGCACTCGCGCTCAAAATCGTCGCGCCCGCGGGGAGCCCAACCACGCTCGCGGCCAATCACGTTCATCATCGAGTTGTACGTGGGATAGACGAGATCGCGGGCCTCTTGGGATGTTTCGGCGACAAAGCCGTGTGCGTTGATCCCGAGTTGCAGCGTCGCGGGGTCGTTCCCATACTCGCCCCAGGCTTGGCGGTAGAGGCGCGTCATCGGCTCGAAGTGGGCGTACTCGCCACCGATGATTGCCAGCGCCAACGGTAGTTCGAGTGCCGCGGCGCGCACGGCGGATTGTGGCGTGCCACCAATTGCGAGCCAGATTGGCAGCTCGTCTTGGAAGGGGCGGGGGAAAACGTCGCGACCATCGATCGACGGACGATGCACGCCTTGCCACGTGACAGTCTGGCTCTCGCGGAGTGTCAAGAGCAGATCGAGTTTCTCCGTAAAGATCTCGTCGTACTGGCTGAGGTCTTGCCCGAAGAGGGGGAACGACTCGATAAACGACCCACGCCCAGCCATGATCTCGGCGCGTCCCTGAGAGATCTGGTCGATCGTCGCGAATTGCTGAAAGACGCGGACAGGATCTTCCGAGCCGAGCACGGTGACGCCACTCGAAAGACGAATGCGTTCTGTGCGAGCAGCGGCCGCTGCCAGCACGGTGGTGGGTGACGAGATCGAGAAGTCCGCGCGGTGGTGCTCACCAAGCGCGATCACATCAAGACCAACCTTGTCAGCTAACTCGATCTCATCAAGCAGATTGCGCAGCCGGAGGCCTTGATCGATGCGAGCACCAGTGGCAGCGTCGGGCATCGAATCACCAAAGTTGTAGAGACCAATCTGCATGACGATGAC
>CAXNNM010000124.1:0-3817 GCA_964203735.1 Gaiellales bacterium
ACATTGACGACACCCATCAGAGCCGGGCCGGGCACACGACGATCGAGCGAATCCATCGTGAAAGCCTACGGTGCCCCGCCACACAATGCCCCAAACAGCAGTAGCGGAGGTAGGACTCGAACCTACGACACGCGGATTATGATTCCGCTGCTCTAACCAACTGAGCTACTCCGCCGAACGCCCGGATGCTACCCGAAGTCTGCGCCGCGGCGTTGCGGGTTCGCAGTCGCCAAGGCCAACGCATCGCGTAGCCAAAGATGCCCATGGCTCCACAAGGCTTGGCCATGTTCCCACGCACCGATCCGTGCGTAGATCGGATGCGACGGGAAGTTTGTCTGCATCGCAGCGAGGTAGGCCGGCGCCCCGTTCTCCGAGCCGGCGATCGAATCGCGAGAACTCCACCACATAATCAGCGGTATCCGTGTGTCCCCAAAACGCGTCATCCGAGCGAGCGGGCTCCGCATGGCATAACAATCCACGACCAACTCGGGCGTCCCACCGCACTCCGCCAGCATCGCCTTCGTCTTCAAGTTCGGCTCGCCCTCAGGTGCGACATTCCGATAGTGCGCGGCTAGGTCGACCGGGGCATCGAGGGCGACCACGGCTGCAAACAATTGTGGATCAAGATCGGCTGCGAGCAGCGCCTCCAAGCCGCCCATGCTGGCCCCCACGATGATCACTCGGTTTGGGTCGAGGGGAAGGTGCGGCAGACGCAAGTGAACCAGCGTCGGTAGGCGTAACTGGTCACGAATCTGCCCTGGAGCACCATACGAAAACGATTTCGTCGCTGCTCCCTGCCCCTCAAGGCAGGCGACCACAAACCGATAGCGCGCGGGCGTCTTGCCGAACGACGTGTCACAGTTGGCGCCGCCCCCGGCACCATGAAGCGCAATCACGAGCGGCAACCGCTCACCAGGGCGTAGCTCTGAATACCCCGCCGGATAGACAATGTGGAGCCTGCGGAGATCGCCATTCCACGCGCGGTACACCGTCTTGACGACAATCACGTTGGCCCGAGACTGAGTTTGGGCTGTTGCACCAGCGGACAGAAGCGTCGCGGTCAGGACCCCAAATGCGGTCGCCAGACAGGCGACAACGCACAGGAATCGGAGTCGTGGGCGCTTCAGCATTGATGTTCGGGCTCGGTTCGCCCGGCCGCAGTATCAACAGAAAACTGCGTCGCATGGGTTGCAAACCGGTTTAGGTCGTGCGGCACTGCGCGGCAAAGATCGACCGCGAGGAAGCGGGCTGAACTGCCTGTTCGCCAAGAAACTCACCGAGGACGCGGCGATTGCCCGAGCCGTCGGGAATCAGCATGTCCTGCCCATCCATCGGCGCTGGGGTTCCGCCAAGGTTGCAGCGCAAGCGACGCGACGCACGCTGATCGACGTAGCCAAGTTGGAGCAATTGCCCAAACGTCAAATCGGTCGCGAACGCACCATTCATCGAGCCGGCAACCGACCGCAAGCGCAACACTCCGCTCGGGCTGAGCAGCTTTGCGCGCAGCGCCTGGATGACCGCCTGCTGACGCTGGCCACGCGAGACGTCGGAGTCGGACGGATCGAGAATGTTCTTCCGGACGCGAGAGTAGGCCAGCGCCTCCGTGCCATTCAGCGTGATCGTGCCCGCGGGAAACTTGACGAGTGTGGCGTCGAAGATCGAGCGAATGTTGTGCGGGTTATCGACCGTTACGCCGCCGACCGCGTCGACGAGTCCTACGAGCCCGTTGAAGTCAATCACGACGACGTGGTCGAGCTGCAGCCCGGTGTACGCAGCGACAGCCTGGATTGCCAGCGCCGCACCACCACCCGCGTAGGCGGCGTTGATCTTGGTGTCGCCGTACCCAGGAACAGCGACCCTCAAGTCGCGAGGGATCGCGAGCGTCGAAACTAGCTGCTGCTGTGGATCGAACCGGATCACCTGCAACGTGTCGGAATTCGCTTGATCATCGACGCCCATCACGAGAATCGCCGTCGGGTTAGACAGGATCGAAGCAGACGGCGAGAGCGCTGCTCGCGCACGCGGATCGAGCCTTTCGTTCGCCTGCGAGATCGACGTGCGCACTGCCAAGAGTCCAAGCGTGAGCCAGGCGAGGAACAGCACCACGACGATGACGGTGATCGCAATCACCCAAAACTTGAGCGAGCGCGGCTGGCGGTTGCGCGGCCTCCAACCGGGCCCCGAGCGCAGACGGAAGCGTGGCGGGACGATTGGTGGTGGCGTGCCGGCAGCAGGCAACTCGATGGCGCCACGCCGTTCGGGCGCCGCGACGGAGGCAGCAGCAGCATCGCCGAATTCTTCCTTCGGCACGGCCTTGCCACCCTGATACTTCTTGTACGGTCGATCAGACATCAGCTCACAGGGTATTCCCTGATACGACCGCGTACCCTCCCCGTATGCCCGGACACCTATCCATCTGCCCGACACCGATCGGCAACCTCGACGATTTGACGCCACGCGTGCGGGCCGCATTCGGCGCCTGTGACCTCGTCGCCTGCGAAGACACGCGCCGCACTGGGCTGCTTTTGCACAACCTCGGCATCACGGTGCGCATGCTCTCGATCGAAGCCCACCGCGAGGAATCGCAGGTACCCGAGCTGCTGCGTCGCTTGCAGGCAGGCGAGCATGTCTGCCTCGCGACCGATGCCGGGATGCCACTCGTCTCGGACCCGGGCGGCGCCGTCGTGCGGGCCGCGATCGCCGCGGGGATCACGATCGAAGTGTTACCGGGTGCCGATGCTGTGACTACCGCGCTCGTCGCTTCGGGCCTGCCCTCCGACCGCTTTGCCTTCGTCGGCTTCCTTCCACGCGGTGCCGCCGCGATTGGCAAGACCCTCGACACGGCCGACGCCTGGGGCATCACCCTCGTTGCCTTCGAGTCGCCCAAGCGACTGCCGAGCACCCTCGCTGTGCTGGCCGAGCGCGCTCCCGAACGACGTGTTGCTGTCTGTCGCGAGTTGACGAAGCTCCATGAGGAAATCGCACGGGGCACGGCAACCGAGCTCGCCGCCCACTTTGCAACGGCACCCAAGGGCGAGATTGCGATCGTGCTGGAAGCCGTCGTCGCAGCGACCGCAGAGGCGATGGCGATCGAAGCGGCGTTGACAGAACTGCGCGAGCGCGGACTGGGCGCGAAAGATGCAGCACGCCTCGTATCTAGCCTGACCCGCAAGTCTGCGCGCGACCTGTACCGTCCTTGAGGTTGATCAACTTCCTAATGGGGTCAGACCCTTTTAGGAAGTTAGAGGCCGCTACCTTGCTCAGTTGGTTGATCAACTTCCTAATGGGGTCAGACCCTTTTAGGAAGTTAGAGGCCGCTCGATTGCTTGGTTAGGTGATCCGACTTCCTAAAAGGGTCTGACCCCATTAGGAAGTTGATCGCCGCGTAGGTGCCGGGTCGATTGGGTGGCAGCCGATACCCTGTTGGTGTGCAGCCGACCTTTCTCACCACACCGATCTACTACGTCAACGCGCAGCCGCACCTTGGCCATGCCTACACGACGATTGCTGCAGATGTCTATGCGCGACACATGCGCCAGCGCGGCGAAGACGTCTTCTTCCTGACCGGGACCGACGAGCACGGCGACAAGAATGCGCGCGTGGCGGCCGAACTCGGCATGACACCGCAGGCATTCGTCGATCGCAATAGTGCGAACTTCCTACGCATGACGGAGGACGTCCGCGCGACACAGGACTTCTTCATCCGCACGACCGACGAGGGCCACATGACCTTCGTGCAAGATTTTCTGCAGACGCTGAAGGACAACGGCCACGTCTATGAGGGCACCTACGAGGGTCTCTACTGCACGGGCTGCGA
>CAXNNM010000125.1:0-3807 GCA_964203735.1 Gaiellales bacterium
ACGCTCGAACGAGCCACGAAGCCTCACGTGACAATTGTTTCGTCCGATCCCCTTCTTATGCTTTTGCCACGTTCACTACGGAGGAGCGGCGGAATGCAGCAGGGACTCGAGCGCGACAGCGTGGATGAGCTGATTGGCGAAAGCGAAGCTGCGCGGGCGCTTTTGGCGCAGGCTGAAGAGGCTGGTGCTATCTCGGACCAGGATCTGCGAGGCACGCTCGACGAGCTCGACTTGACCGACACGCAGGTCGAGGACGTCTATCGCGCTCTCGATGCGGCGGACGTGGAGATCGTTGCTGCGGAGCCGGCAGACGAGGCTCGCCCGGCGCTCGACCTCTCGACTCGCGAAGTCTCGACCGATACGTTGCAGCTGTTTCTCAAGGACATCGGGCGTGTGCCGCTGTTGACTGCGTCGCAGGAGATCGAACTCGCTAAGCGCATCGAGAAGGGCGACCAGCGCGCAAAGCAGCACATGATCGAGGCCAACTTGCGCCTCGTCGTCTCGATTGCGAAGAACTACCGCAACCAGGGGCTGCCGTTTCTCGATCTGATCCAAGAGGGCACGATCGGCCTCGTTCGCGCCGCCGAGAAGTTCGACTACCGCAAGGGCTACAAGTTTTCGACGTACGCGACCTGGTGGATTCGTCAGGCCGTGGCGCGCGCCTTGGCCGACAAGGGCCGCACGATCCGGATGCCCGTCCATGTCGTCGAGAAGCTCAACAAGGTTGCTCGCATCGAGCGCCGCCTGCTCGCCGAACTAGGGCGTGATCCCTCGCTCGAAGAGCTCTCCGAGGCAGCCGATGTTTCGGTCGCTGACATTGAGTACATCCGTCGCTCGGCCCAGGCTCCGATCTCGCTGGAGAAGCCCGTTGGCGAGGACGACGAGTCGAGCTTCGGCGACTTTATCCAAGACACGGTTGGACCGCGCCCCGACGAGGCCGCAGAAGCCGTCATGCAACGCGAAGCGCTCCAGGGCATTCTCGGCATGCTCTCGTATCGTGAGCGCCGCGTGCTCGAGCTTCGCTACGGCCTCGATGGGAACGATCCCCGGACGCTCGACGAGGTTGGCCGCGCCTTCAATGTCACCCGCGAGCGGATCCGCCAAATCGAGAATCAGAGTCTTCGCAAGCTGCAGGTGATGGCTGCTGCGCAGGGCATGCGCGCTGCCTAAACGCGCGGCCTAATCGCGGCGAAGTAAAAAGACAGCCGGCAGGCTGACAAGGCAGATGCCAGCGAGCAGCAGATTCGAGTGTTGGACGGCTGCTGCAATCGTCGGTACGGCTGAGGTTGCCTGCTCGGCGTGGTCCATCGCATCGCGACCGACAGCTCGCACAACGAGCGCGCCGGCAACCGCAATGCCAATGCCGCCACCGATGCTCCGTGCGAGCGGCACGGATGCGGTCGCTCGGCCCTCGCCGCTCGGTCGTTCTGCCGCCGCACTGAGGAGCGCGACTGGGCTCTGAATACCCATTCCGAACGCTGCGATGACGATGCCGAAGGCCAGCGTCAGGCCGCCGAAGAGAGGCAGGCCCATGATGCCCACGCCGGCACAGACGATCAGGCTGGCAATCAGCAGCTGGCTGCGATTGCTGAGCGTCACGCGGGCGCTTGCGAATGAGCCTGAGGCCCAGGCCACGGTCGTGAAGATCAGTGGAACCGCCGCCAAAAGAATCGGCCAGCCGAGACCAACCTGCAGGCCGAGAGGGAGTAGGCCATCGGCGCCGGTAAAGGCCACCCCGGTTGCACCACAGAGAATGGCGATACCGCGACCGGCGCGGGTGCGTGGAAAGACGGGTTCGGGTGAGCGCCACTCGGACAGCACGAATCCGATCGCTGGCACGATTGCGAGTCGTGGTTCGAGGAGGAGAGCAGCGACCGTTGCGCCCAGCAGTAGTGGTCCGAGGGGATGGATCCGGGCGTGTGGATCTGCCGGCTGCACCGAATCGTCGCGGAGGCCGCGATAGCCGGCATACGCAACGGCGGCCGTCATTAGGACCGGGACAATAAAAGCGGCACGCCACGAGAAAAGGTCGGTCAGCACTGCACCAAGGACTGGACCCGCCAGCGCCGCCAGGGCCCAGACCGAGTTGCTCAAGGCGTACGCCGATTTCTGCAAGTGCGTAGGAATTCGCTGAACCACGACCGAGAGTGGGACGGCGAGCAAGAAGCCAGCCGCAAATCCTTGGGCCACGCGCAGGACGGCCAGCGCATCCATCGAGGGAGCAAGCGGCGCGAGTACGCCAGCGACTGCGAACAGGGCACACCCAAAGACGAGCGAGTGCCAAGCGCCATAGCGGTCGATGACTGCGCCACTGATCGGCAGGCCGACGGCGAGGGCGGCGGCATAACACCCGACGACGAGCGCGTAGCGGTCGAGGCCGCCAAGGTCGCGAGCCGCGCTCGGGAGCGCAGTGGCGATCAGCAGCACGTCCGAGGCCGCAACGAACGATGCTCCGCCGGCGGCGGCGAGCAACCAACGACGGCCCGGCGCCAAGAGTTCGCGATACGCGGGGGCGAGCCTCACCAGGGTGGGCGGCCATAGACCCAGCGGCCACCAACCATCGTCGCAACGACGTTGATCGATGCAATCTCCTCGGGTGCCACCTCGTGCGGGTCGGCGTCAAGTACAACCAGGTCGGCGGCGCGACCTGGCGCAAGACGACCAACCGTGCGGGCAAGGCCGGCGACATGGGAAGGCAGCGTCGAGATCGCTGCCAATGCGGTCGCGGCGTCCACCTGCTGGCCAGGCGTCAGCGGTGCACTGGTTGCAGCGCACATGGCAGCAAGCGGGTTAAGCGGAGAGATCGGAGCATCTGAGCCAAAGATCAAGGTGGCATCCGCGTCGTGGAGCGAGCGCCATGCATAGGCACCGTCGCAGCGGTCGCCCCAGGCGGTTTCGGCGTTGGCGCGGTCCTCTGCAGCATGAGCTGGCTGCATCGACGCCACCACACCGAGCGCGGCGAACCGAGCTAAGTCGTCGGGGTGCACGAGTTGGGCGTGTTCGATGCGGGGCGGTCGCTCCTCGGCCAGCTCGAGCCAGGCCGGCCGTGTTGCCTCCAGCGCATCGAGGGCATTACGTACCGCTGCATCGCCAATCGCATGCAGTGCGACTGGCATGCCATGGGCGGCGGCGGTCGTAATCAGCTCGATGAGTGCCGCCGGTGGCAGCAAATCCATCCCCGTTCCACCGTCGACGTAAGGGGCCAGCATGTTGGCGGTACGCGCTCCAAGGGTCCCGTCGCAGAAGGCCTTGACGGGTCCGACCTTGACGTGATCGGAGCCAAAGCCGGTGACCAATTCGATCGCGTCAATTGCGCCAATGTGTTCGGCCGTGACGGCCATCACGACGCGTAACGAGACGCGATCGTCGACATCGAGCTCCTGCCAGGTGCGGCGGCCAAGGCGCCACTCAAAATCGTGGACTCCCGTTATACCGAGCGCATGTGCGGCTGTCTGCCCCGCGGCGACAGCGCGCTGTCGCTCGACGCGTGTCGGTTCGGGCAAAGTCACGGCCCAGGCATCGTGCTCGCGACGGATCGCCTCGCCACCACCGAGTAGTTCGAGTGCACGGGTGCTGAGCCAGAGGGCGTGATGATCGCGAGCCCAGAGCGCTGCTGGGCGTCCCTGCACGGCCCGATCGAGCGCGGCAGCGGGGTCTCCGATGTCCGCCAGCAGCTGCTCGGTCCAGCCCCCACCAATCAGCCAATCAGCGTCGGTCCCATTGGTTCGATCGGTGGCAGCGCGCTCCGCAACGAGTGCCAGCGCGGCCTCGCCGGTTGCTGCCAGCCGGACGTCGACGCGGTTGGTC
>CAXNNM010000126.1:0-3784 GCA_964203735.1 Gaiellales bacterium
GACACCGAGGCCGTGCGCGCAGAGGCTGGCACGGTCGTTGTGATCGACGCTCTCGAGGCGGCCGCCGACTTCTTGATCCACGACATTCGACGGCACCAACTGCTCGCCCACCACGGCGAGCGTTCGGGTCGGATTACGGCCTACGCCACACGTGGTGGCACGACCGGCATCACGCGTGAGCCGCTCTCGACGGCGTCGGTGGCAGCACTCCAGCGGCGCATATAGTTCGTTTTTACGACAATTTTCTCACTATAACGTAGTATTTGGGCATGAGCACCGCCGCCCGAGACACTGCACTCCACGCGCTGGTTTCCGTGGAACGCCTGCTTCGGCGTGCCGATCCCGACGCTGTGCCAGACCTGCTCGAGTTGCGTGCTGCCTTAGAGTCGACGGCGGGCCGCACTGTCACCCGCGGTCGTGCCGCGCGCTTGCTCGCACTGACGCAGACGAGTGTCGATCGGTGGATTGTCGATGGAGCGATTCCAACCGTGACCGACGTCGATGGGCGCACGATGGTGCCGACGCGCGAACTCATACGGTTACGCGTGGAAATGGATGAGGAGCGCCGCCGCGGTATCCAGCGACCGCTCGGTGTCGTCGTGAGGCAGCGGCGAGAGGCGGCGGCTTCGCTGCCGCTCGATGAAATCGCACCCTCGTTGTTGAGGGCGGAGATTGCGTCTCCGGGGCATCGCCGAGCCGAAGTCATCGATCTCGTGATGCATCGGCTGCTTGCACGCGAGCTATCCGAGAGGGATCTGGAGGTCGCACGATGGCAGCTCGATCAATCAGAGACCACCGGGCTCGTCGATAGTGTCTGGGCGGAGCGATGGCGCGTTCTGCTTGGACAGACGATCGACGCTGTGCGAGGAGACCTTGTCGCGGACACCGCCACCGCCGCGCGGCTTAGGCAGAGCTCGCCCTTCAAGGGGTTGCTCCGTTACGAAGATCGGCGCGCACTACTCGTCGCGCTTGGTGGCGGTGCATGAAGCGCGAACACTTCGATCATGTTCTTCGCGCAGCAGCGGCGATTGTTGAGGATGAGCTCATCATCGTCGGCAGCCAGGCCATTCTCGCGCAGTACCCGTCGCCGCCTGCGGAGATGGTCGTCTCAGAAGAGCTAGATATCTATCCGCGGTCAGACCCTTCGAGGTCCATCGAGATTGATGCTGCTCTGGGACAGGGATCGCTGTTCGAAGAGACCTTTGGCTATCGAGCACATGGCGTCGGTCCGGAGACAGCAGTGCTCCCAGCCGGTTGGGAGGAACGCCTCGTCCGCGTCGAGGTCGAGACTGCTCGCGGTACCCCTGCTGTGGGTTGGGCCGTCGAAGCGCACGATCTTGTCCTCTCGAAGCTGGCCGCAGGACGCGAGGAGGACTACACATTTTCGGTCGCTGCGATCAAGTCAGGCATCGTTGATCAGGACGAGCTTCGGCGTCGAGCCGTCCTGCTCATCGACGATCAACGCGAGCCTGTACTGAAACGCATCGCGGGTTGTGAGGCGCGCGCTGGCAGCTAGGACGCGAGTCCTAATCCCGTCACCGCAATCAGCGTCACCGCAATACCGATGTACTGGTTGACGAAGAGTCGTTCGCGCATACCGATAATCCCAATCAGCGCGGCGGCGGTGCCCCATTGGGTAGCGGTGACCGATGCGACCGACAGCGGACCAATCGAGGCGGCGAAGGCGAAGCAGACGAAGCCGAGGGCATCGAGCAGCCCACACCAGATAATCGGGTACACGTTGACGCGGTTCGGTAGCTGACGAACGAGGAGGAAGGCCGGCAAGATCACGAGCACGCTCGTTGCTCGTGTGATGCCAACGGTGGTCAGGTCGGGCAGCTCGGATTGGCCGAGAGCGATCAGCACGCCGGCATAGGCGACAGCCGCCAGGATCGCTTCGGGGGCACCAGCCGCAGTGCGGCGTCCCGGCTCTAACGCGACGAGTACAGCACCGATCACCGCCACGACAATCAATGCGTACATCAGCATGGATGGGCGCTCGCCGAGTGCGATTGCGAAGACCGTCGCGACGCCGCCTTCCAACGCAATAATCGGCGCGACGACGCTGAGGCTGCCTTTTGACAGTGCACGTAGGAGCAGAAAGAACCCAACATCAGCGAGCACACCGGCGGCGACAGGCCAGGCGAGGCCCTCGATGGTCCAGGGGCCCTCGAGCTGGTCGACGATCAGGGCGAGCGGTAACACCGCAGCCGTCGTCACGATGAGCACCCAGAACATGATCACCGCCGGCTTCGTCTTCGTACGGGTGACCTGCTGAGTGAAGACGTTTGCGAACGCCCAGGCGAACGCAGTTACTAGCCCGAAGAGTACGGTCACGCTAGATCAGCAATCCGAGACCCGTGACAGCAAGCATCGTGACGGCGATCCCAACGTACTGGTTGACGTGCAATCGCTCGCGGAGAAAGAAGATACCGATCAGCGCCGCGGCCGAGGCCCATTGGGCCGACGTAACGGAGGCCACGGTCAACGGTCCAAGCGAGGCGGCGATGGCGAAGGTTGCAAAGCCAACCGCGTCGAGCGTGCCAGCGGCGAGCAGCGGTTTGATGGCTGGACGTGGCGGCAGTTGACGAACCATCAGAAACAAGGGAATTGCCGTCAGAAGGCTTGCGACGCGCGCAATCCCAGCCGAGGTCATTGCCGGTTGCTCCGTGTGCCCCATGGCCACGAGCATGATGGCGTAGACGAAGGCTGCGAGCACTGCCCAACCGGCACCCTTCGCCGTCCGTCGCCCTGGTTCGATGGAGACGAGCACGGCACCAACAGCGGCAAGCGCGAGTAGCGCGATCGTCACGGGCGAGGGGCGCTCTCCAAGCACGACCGCGACGGCTGCCGCGAGCCCACCCTCGAGAGCGATGATCGGCGCGACGATGCTGATGCTGCCAACCTTCATCGCCTTCACCATCAGCAGAAAACCGATGTTGCCTGCGATGCCGGCCAGCGCGGGGGGACCCAGCGCTTGAATGTTAAACGGACCCTGTAAGCCATCGACGATCAACGCAACTGGGACGACCAGGCACGTGCTGATCAACAGCATCACGACGAGCATCACGCGGAGATCCACGAGTCTCGAAGACTTTTGAACGAAGACGCTCGCGAACGCCCACGAGAACGCTGCCGACAGTCCGAGTAGGACCGTCACTGGATTACCCTAGTCACCCAGCTCGATGCGACGACGGTCCGTGTAGGCCTTCAGCTCGGCATGCAGGTCGGGGTCGAGGGCCGGTGCCTCCCACGATGCTTGCAGCTCATCCCACTTGGCGAGTGCGCGCTTCGTCGCGTCGGGTCGCTCCTTCTTCGTCCAGGCCGAGTAGTTATCGGTCGTCCAGACTTCGGGGCGATAGAAGCAATCGCGGAATCGCTCGAGGGTATGGGCGGCTCCAAAGAAATGGCCGCCATGGCCAACTTCCTCGTGGGCGCCAAAGGCGAGCGTGTCGTCACTAAACTCGACGGGGGTAAACTGCGCGATCATCTGGCGCAGCATTTCCGTGTCCATCGCGACCTTCGCGAAAGAGTGGACGAGCCCACCTTCGAGCCAGCCGGTGCAGTGCAACTGGAGATTTGCGCCAGCAAGGAACGACGGCAGCATCGTGTTGAGCGATTCGAAGGCCGACTGGCCATCAACGGCAGGGCTCGCGTTGAGACCGCCACCGCCAGCGCGCCAGAGAACGTTGTGTCGGCGTGCGATCTGGCCCGTAGCGAGGATGCCCAAGGCGGCCTCGGGACCACCGAAGCCAGGCGAGCCGGACTTCATATCCGTGTTCGA
>CAXNNM010000127.1:0-3769 GCA_964203735.1 Gaiellales bacterium
CGCCCCGATCTCGAACTCGACTTCGACGCCGCCGGCACGCAAACGTGGCACGACGATCCCTATGCGCAGGGCATCTACACCCATGTCCGTCCCGGCGATCGACCGAACGGCGAACTCCTCCGCCAACGCCATGGACGACTCGTCTTAGCTGGCGAATTTACCGACGACGTCTGGTCGGGCTTTATGGAAGGCGCAATCCGTAGTGGACAGCGCGCAGCCAGCCTGCTCGAGCCCACGCTGCCCGGACCTGCTGCAGCCACGCACTAACCGAAGGCAGCAGCAAAAAGATTTGCGGCCTCGCGCATGCAAGCAGCATCCGATCGCGGTCGGCCAGCAGCCGCCGCTGCGGCGCTAAAGCCAACCAGCGTCGGTGCACCAACGAGCTCCGTCAGGTCAAACCACGCTGTCCAACGGCGGTCGGGACCCCCAACAACTCCAAAGCCCTGCGCCTGCGGCCACCAGCGATCTGAGTATTGGAGGATTACCTTTTCGAGCGAACCCATCCGGAGCCCGTCGATAGCCAAACGCGCCGAGGTCGGTAGACCTTCGATGCGCAACGCGCGACGCTGCAGGATGCTGAGTGGTACCGCGACCACGACCCCATCGGCGCCCAAAATCTCGCCGGAGCGGAGCGTCACCGCGGCTTGGCCACTGCGAGTGCTGACAGCGATCGCCGGCGAAGAAAGGCGAACAGCGATTCCCCGGGCGAGTTCGTTCGGCACTACGTTGTAGCCGCCTTTGACAAACGCATCACCGCCATGTAGCCAGTCGCCTTCATAGAGGGCCTGGGCGCCGAGCATTGCGGGCCCAAGTCCATACTCTTGCGTGAGATGTGTCTCGACCAACCAATTGTTGAGCATGCTTGACTGCCACCCCGAGGCCCGAAGAACAGCACCCACCGATGCTGCGATCGGAGAGGGACGCGACTCCATCTTGGTGACGATCCGATCGAACTGCACCTCGGCAGGAGCGAGTCCCTTCAGCCGGGCTCCATCAATGGTGTGAACGACCTGATCGTCGTAGTTGGTTGGCACGAGCGTGGATCCGCCGCTGCGCACGAGCGCTGGCACAGGGTTTCGCTTTACGCCATGAACCCAGGCAGCACCAAGCTCGATTGGGGCACCCCATGAGGTGTCCGTCCAGACGCGTCCACCGATGCGATCGCGCGACTCGAGCACTACGACCGTCGCTCCCGCAGCCTTCAGCGCCTGCGCGGCTGCCAGCCCGGCTACGCCTGCTCCAATCACAACGACTGTCTTCGTGGCGCGCGCGACCCCACGCTCGATCAGCAGCCGCGCAGCGTTCTGCCCCGAGCGGTAGGCCCCTTGGACCGTCGCTGGATGCGCCGAGTTGACATGCTCTCCCGCCAACACCACCCGGCCTGAAACAACGGTGGACGCGAGCGTCTCTCGCACAGACGGCGCAGTGCCAACGGGCAACGCGGAGTACGAGCCCAACGACCACGGATCGGTATCCCACCGCGTCACCAGTCCGCGTGTTGGACCACGCGACACCGGCCGACGCGCACCCGCGGTCGCCGCGCCGCTCCCAAGCGTGGAGAGCAGCATCGAGCCCACGAGGAACGTTCGTCGACTGAACGGCAACGCTCTGGGGATCCGATCGTTCAATAGGGGCGCCTGGATTTGAACCAGGGCCTGACCGGTTATGAGCCGGGTGCTCTACCGCTGAGCTACGCCCCTCTACCCGCAGAGGATACGCGCCCGACACCGTACGCTGTCGACATGGCGCGGATCAAGCCAACCCACCTGATCGCTGGCGTGCTCGGCATCGCGATTGTGGCCGGCACGTTTTTGGTGGTCTTGCCCGAGGTGGCGAGCTACGGCAGCGTCATCAACCAGTTCCAGCAGCTGACGTCGCGCCAAGTGATCGTGCTGGTCGGATTCGCCGTCCTCAACGTGCTGACCTTCGCGCCACCGCTGCAAACCGCTCTCCCTGGTCTCAGTTTTTGGCGGGCCTTGAGCTCGTCTCAAGTTGGTGCCGCCTTCTCGCACGCAGTACCCGCAGGTGACGCAATTGGCATGGGCGCTCAAGTCGCGCTCTATCGTCGCTGGGGTTTCGGTGCCCAGCCGATTGCGGTGGCCTTGACGCTGGTCGGTGCCGCGAACGCGATCTTCTTTGTCGCGTTACCGCCACTCGGTCTCTTACTGCTGCAGCTTGATGGCGAGGGCCGAACAGGTCTGCTCATAATCGCTCTCGGAGCATTGACTCTCGTCGCCGTGATTATGGGCGTAATCGTACGTTCGATCCGCCACGAGCCCGCGGCACGGCGCGCGGGCGCCACCGCGGCACGCCTCGCATCCCCGCTGCTGCGTCTCATGCGCAGGAAGCCGGCGGACGACTGGGGTCAACATGCAGTCGATTTTCGAGCAGAGGCCGTCGTCGTCCTACGCCGGCGCTGGCTCGGGCTCCTCGCCGCCACGCTGCTATCCAACATCGCAGTCTTTGCCTGCGTCGTGGTCTCTCTTCGGGTCTGCGGTGCAGATCCTACGCAGCTCTCGTGGCAGGAGATCCTCGTCGCGTGGTCGTTGACGCGACTCTTGCTCTTGATTCCGATCACCCCCGGTGGCGTCGGTTTTGTCGAGCTCGGCATGACAGGGTTGCTGGTGGCGTTCGGCGGCGATCACACGGCCGTCGTAGCGGGCGTCTTGCTCGAGCGAGCCTTGACGTTCTTGCCGCCGATCGCGCTCGGCATCATCTTTGGTGCCATCGTCGGCGTCGATCGCCGAGGCAACGTCGCGGCAGGCAGCTAGTCGACGTCGCCGTGGCGCGTTGGCGCACCGGCGACATCGAGCGCACGAGTCGCCCGTGCTGTCACGAGCTGATACAGCACCAGCAGCTGGGTGATTGCGAGCGCGTCAGAGCGATAGAGGTCCATGCCGCGTGTGAACTGCCCGAGCCGGTCGAGCTGGAGATGACGGGCGAAGTGCAGGCGGTCCCAGATTGCCTCTTCGATTTCTTGGGCTCGCCCCGGGGGAAGAATGCCCGGCACATTCAACAACTGCTCACCGTGAGGCAACGCCGTAATCGTGAGGTCGTCTGGCCCCTCGCCGCCAAGACCTGACAGATCTGGATGAGGCACTGTCGGTCGCAGCAGAATCTCGGCGTCGAGGTTCTTCTCCTCGGGCCGGCTGCCATGACGAAACGTAATCACAAGATCGGCATAGGCCCGCTGCGGTCGCACCCACTTGACGGAGTCGCGCTCGCGATGATCCATCTCATCGAGCACCTCGTCGGTGGTGTATCCGCGTCGTGTGGTGTCACGCAGCAACTTCCACGCGCGTCGGATCTCCTCGGGCGGATCCATGTAGACCGTGCAATCAAAGCGCCGACGCAATTCCTCTGTTTGCAGGCAAAGCAAGCCGTCGACCACTGTGTAGGGGCCTGGCTGGAGGTAGTGAGGCGGGCCGAGCGAGCCATCCGTATGGCGATAGGTCGGCTTGAGAATCGCGCGCTGCGTCGACAGCGTCTCGAGGTCACGGGCCATGATGTCGAGATAATTGGCGTCGGGATTAAGTGGCGTGATACCCATCACCTTCCGCTGCGCTCGGTCGTAGCGGTGGTAGTCGTCCGTGGGGACGTGGGCGACCTGTTCCTCGCCGAGCACGCGAGCCAAACCACGCGTCAGCGTCGTCTTGCCACTCGCCGAGTCGCCGACCACAGCCAGCATGGTCGAGGGGGCGACGCCTTGACGGATTCCTGTCATGACAGAATCGTGGCAGGTTCCAACGCAGGGGTGTCCGCTTATGCT
>CAXNNM010000128.1:0-3769 GCA_964203735.1 Gaiellales bacterium
CGACGCTGGACTCGCAGTGACCCCTCGCGCACCAGCACGAAGATCAGGTAGATCACTGTGCCAGCCGCGAAGCGCACAAACGAGAACGCCATCGGGTTCCAGCCGACCACGGCGAGCTTGACGATCGGAATGTTGAGCGCCCACAGCGCGACCGTTGTCAGCGTGAGGACGAGCGCAAGATCAAAGACAGATCGCTTGCGTTCGGCCACACAACGAGCGTAGGCGATGCCGCCGCTGGAACGACGCACGCACCACACCTCTACACTGGCGCCGTGCGCACGCTTCAAATCCAGCACGACCACACCAACCTGCTCGGCGCCTTCCGTGAACCCCTGTTCGAGGCGGGCCAGGTCGATCTCTGGCGGACCTGGCTGGATGATCCGCCGCACGACCTCTCGCAGTACGACGCCGTCGTGCTGATGGGTGGTGTGGTCATGCCGGACGAGGACGATCGACATCCGTGGATTCCGGCGGAACTCAAGCTGCTCCGCGAGGGGCTCGAGCGCGATCTACCGATGCTCGGTGTCTGCCTCGGCGGCCAGATGCTCGCCCGTGCAGCCGGAGCGCCGGTCGGGCCGGCCCGAGAATCAGAGATTGGCTGGTGCGATATCGGTCTGCTGCCCGCCGGCGAGGAAGATCCACTGATTGGCCCACTCGGTGTCGGCTACCGCGCCTTCGAATGGCACCACTATGGCTTTGAGATGCCGCCCGGCGCGGTGCCACTCGCCGAGAACGCTGCTTCCAGCCAGGCCTTCCGTGTCGGCTCGTGCGCCTGGGGCCTGCAGTTCCACATCGAAGTCGATGCCGCCACGACAGGGCTGTGGCTCGATGTCGGCAAGCCGGACCTCGTTCGACACGACATCGATCAGGCCGCCCTGCACGCCGAAACAGCAGCACGCATCGGCGATAATGAGGCAGCCGCGCGCGCCCTCGCGGCACGCTTCGTCGAGCTCGCCCGTGCGCACGGCCACGCCTAACCCGATCGCGAACAGACCTCTATGCGCACGCTGATCATCCAACACGACGACAACACCGGTCCGGGCGTGATGCGCGACGCAATCGGGGCCGCCGGCGAAATCGTCATGTGGCACCCCGTCCAGGAACATGAACGTCCCGAGCTTGAGGGTATCGACGCCGTCTTCATCATGGGCGGCAACGCCAACCCGACCGAAGATTTTCATCCGTGGCTGGCAGGCGAACTCGATCTAATCGAGGAGGCACTCGACATTGGCACGCCGATCCTCGGCATTTGCCTCGGCGGCCAACTCTTGGCTCGTGCGGCTGGTGGCGTCGTCGGCAAGACCGTCAAGCCGGAGATTGCCGCATGGCGGGACGTGGGCATTCAACGCGAGGCTGCCGACGACCTTCTGCTGGCGGCGATGCCCCTGCCGTTCTTTGGGTTTCAGTGGCACTCCTACGGCTTTGAGGCGCCTCCGGGTGCCGTACTGCTTGCCGCCAACGATTCGGGTCAGCAGGCCTTTCGCCTGCAGAATCGCGCCTGGGGACTCCAATTCCATCTCGAGATCGACGCCGAGATCGTCGCCGAGTGGGCGAATGAGGCCCCCGAGATCGTCGACGCCAATGGCGGCTTCGAGCGACTCAGCAAGGCGACCGAGACGTTCGTGACGATCTCCGTCGCTGCTGCTCGCGAGGTGGCCGAACGTTTTGCGATCGCGGCGCAGGTGACGTGCGGCGAACTCTCACCCGATGCGTTGGCTGCGCTCGAGCGTCGCCCCGATCCGATCGCTGAGGCGCAGGCTTTGGGCGTACCACCCGAGGTAATCGCGGCAATGCTGCGCATGCGCGACCAACAGCGCTTCTAACTGCTGGTCTGGCGTGCCCGTGACATGGTGATCGCCGTGGCAACCCACTAGGATCCACTTATGGACCACCTGCTCTCCCCCCTCGAGATTCGCGGCAAGCACGTCAAGAATCGCGTCACGTTTACTGCCCATACGCAGTCCTATTCGGACAACGGCATCCACGGCGATCGGGTGCGCAACTACTACGCAGCCCGTGCGGCTGGCGGCACCGGCTTCTTGGTGATGGAGCCGATTCCGCCGCACCCGACGGGCCGTGTCACCCCCCAGAACTACGACCACACGAAGCCAGGCTTTGTGGAGGGGCTCACGCGCGTCGTCGACGCCGTCCACGTCCACGGTGGCACGCTGATCAACCAGCTGTACCACATGGGTCCGAACGCCGACCCCTTGGCGAGTGGTGGCGAGCAGTGGGGGCCTTCTGATGCTCCGGGCTACCTTGGTGTCGGCCGCATCCACGCGATGACAGCCGCCGAGATTAGCCTGATTACCGAGCGGTTCGCGGATGCCGCACGGACCGTGATGCTGTCGGGCACCGACGGTATCGAGTGCATGTTCTCGTACGACACGCTGATCGACGCGTTCTTCTATGACGATCGCAACCTGCGCACGGACGAGTACGGCGGATCGTTCGAGAATCGAACGCGGTTCGCTGTCGAGATCCTGCATGCGGTCCGCGAGGCGATCGGGCCCGACCCGATTCTCGGCGTCACGGTCAGCGTCCGCACGCCGAACTTTGAGCGCCTCGTCCAGTATCTCGAGACGGAGTGCGACATCGACTACATGGGCGTCGGCAATGGCGATTATCAGCACACGGAGTTGATCATTCCGCCGCTCGACATTGCCCCGGGCATCGGCATTCCCAACGCTGCACGCGCCAAGGCCGTGGCCAAGTCACTCAAGATCCTCGCCGAGGGCAAGATCAACCGGCCCGAGCTCGGTGAACAGGCTCTCGTGGAGGGAGCGTGCGATCTCGTTGGCATGACCCGCGCCCTGATGGCCGACCCCGACCTCGTCAACAAGCTGGAGCGGGGCGAGCGCGATCGCATTCGCATGTGTGTCGGCCAGAACGTCTGCATTGCCCGGCGGATGCGAAAGTTTCCGATTGCCTGTGCCCAGAACCCAACCTCCGGCATGGAGGCAGAGCGCGCGGCACAACCGACTGCCAACCCTGGACACGTGGTCGTCGTGGGCGGTGGCGTTGCGGGGCTCGAGGCCGCCCGCCATGCCGCCGAGCGTGGCCATCGTGTGACGCTGCTCGAGGCACGCGACGGGCTCGGCGGGCAGATCACCCGCACGGCGACCCTGCCCGTGCTCAGTTCGCTCAACGATCTCTGGCAATGGCGCGCGAACGAGCTCGACGTGCTGGGTGTCGAGGTTCAACTCGGTGTCACGGCCGACGCCGACACGATCGTTGCGCTCCAACCAGACTTCGTCCTCGTTGCGACGGGCGCCCTGCCCGCTTCGCCCGAGCACACCATTGCGATCGATGACTGGCTGGACGGCACACCGATCCCCGATGGCAACGTGCTGCTGGTCGATGAGGAAGGCAGCCGCAAGGGTTGTGGCCCGGCCGAGGCACTCGCGCTCGCTGGTCGCCACGTGACGCTGATCCCCGACGGCATTGCGCCGCTGCAAGAGATCGCCGAAAACCACGCCGAGCGCCCTGTCTTCAAGCGCCTCCACGAGGCTGGCGTGATGATCCTCTCCGACATCATCGTCCAGAGCATCGCCCCGGGTGCCGTCACGATCGTCGGTCGCTACGATGGTGTCGAGCGGACGCTCAAGGCACCCGTCGTGCTCCATGCGGGTCGCCATATCGCCAACGACGCACTCTGTCTCGCACTGACCGAGCGTGGCATCGATGCCCGCCCGGTTGGCGATGCCCGCTCGCCGCGCCGCTGGGAGGACGCCATCCACGATGGCTACCTGACCGGCGCCAGCATCTG
>CAXNNM010000129.1:0-3766 GCA_964203735.1 Gaiellales bacterium
TCGGCGGCGAGGATGTCTCGATGCCGGGGCGCATTGACGCGACCACGGGGCGTGTCACGCGCCTGCGCGACGGCAGCGGCGACCTGCTCGACGATGCGTCGCCCGTCGCCGTCTCGGCCGACGGTCGCACGCTGCTGGTTGCCACGGGCGTCATCGCCGGCACACCCGTCTACCGCACGATGCCCGTCGGCAACGGACAGCTGCGCGTGTTCCTACGCAACGCGTACAACCTGTCGGTGCAGCCCTCCTGGCAGCCATAGAGCGCCGGCTGTCAGGCGCATCTGGCTCGGGAAGGAGGCGCGCCACTAGGATGCTCCCAACGAGAGGAGTTGGCGATGGCCGATGACGAGATCCGCGAGCAGCTCGAGACGCTCTATTGGTGGGGCGTTGCGACGTTCTTCCGCAGTCCACACAACGAAGACCCGGCGGCGTGCGACATCGGCGTGCTCGGCATCCCGCACTCCTCGGGCAATGGCTCTACGGAGCGCGACCAACATCTCGGGCCACGCGCCGTCCGTAACGTCTCGGCCCACAATCGGCGACCGCATCGCGACTACGGGCTGCATCCTTTTGAGGCCTTCCGGGTCCACGACCTTGGCGATGTTGCGTTGCCGGAGGCCATGGACAATGAGGCCTGCGTCGATCGCATCGCGGCCGCCACGCGTCGGATCGCGGATGCGCAGACCCGATTGGTTTCGATCGGCGGCGACCATGCGATCACGGGCGCCGTCCTGTTGGGCTTGGCTGGACCTGGCTCCAAACTGACCAACGATGCTCCGGTTGCGTTGATTCACTTTGATGCCCACGTCGACTCCTATTCCCAGATCCCACACTGGCTCGGCGCCAAGCGCTCCGCGGCGCATTGGGCGGCGTACCTCGTCGAGGCTGGTTGCATCGACCCTCACCGCAGCACCCAGATCGGCATGCGTGGTCAGCCGCGCACCGAGACCTGGCTGGATACGAGTCGTCAGCTCGGCTACGACGTGGTGACCATGCAGGAGTGTCGCCAGCGTGGTCTCGCAGAGGTGATCGCGACGGCCCGAGAGCGAGCGGGGGAGGGCCCTGTCTACATCACGTTCGATCTGGACTGCCTCGACCCGTCGATTGCGCCGGCCGTCTCGAATATCGAGATTGGTGAGGGGGGATTCTCGATCGACGAGGCCAACCAGTTGCTACGGGGCCTGCGTGGCCTCGACATCGTCGGTGCTGATGTCGTCTGTCTGATGCCGACAAAAGACCTACCGAACAACCAGACAGCGATGGTGGCAGGGCACGTTGCCTTTGAGCAGGTTTCCCTCATTGCCGACCGATTGACCACGGCGCGCGCCTGACAGCTGTGGTCGCGCTACTGAGGTCGTCGGCGAGCGCATCGAGTAGAAGTGCGGACCCTTCCGACCTCGCAGCCCGTGTCGATGGGCTTCACATGAGCATTGACACGTTCCGGCTCACGGGTTACAAGTCTGGTATGCCACGCTTCAGTCGTCTCTTCGTCATGGTCATCCTTGCGCTTGTCTGCGGATCGGTCACCACCACTGCCGGCGCAGCCGAGCCTCGAGCCACCATGCGTGCGACAGCGAGTCAGCAGGCCGCCAACCTCAAGCTTGGAACGAAACTTGTCACGCACTTTTGGTCGTTACTTGCGGCGGGAAACGCCGACAACCTGAAGGCTTTCCTCTCGCCGGCATTCCAAGTGCAGCGCGCGAATGGCTCGGGGGCTAACCGCAATCAGTACGTTGCACAGCTGACCAGGTCAACGGTAGTCAGCGCGTTCGTCGTCAACGATTTTATCGTCACGCGAAACGGGGACTCTCTCGTGGCGCGCTATTACTCGACCACGACTGAGATAGTCAACGGTAGTGCGTACGCCGGTACGGCTTCTCCGCGACTTTCAAGTTTTATCAGGACTCCCAGCGGTTGGAAGCTCCTCTCGCACGCCAGCTTCAACGTGCCAAGCTAGTCCCAGTTAGCGCGCGGCGAGTTCTGGTCGTACGTACTGCCCATGGGTGAGGCCGACTGCGCCGAGGCAGAGCTCGGCTGTCGCCGGGTTCGTGGCCAGCGGAATGTTGTGGACATCGCAGACCTTCATTAGGGCCTGAATGTCGGGATCGTGCGGGTGGGCGGTCAGCGGGTCACGGAGGAAGACGACGAGGTCGAGCTGCTCCTCGGCGGCGAGGGCGCCAATCTGGAGGTCGCCGCCAAGTGGGCCGGACATCAGGCAGTGGACGTTGAGGTCGAACTGCTCGTTGAGCAGGTTGCCCGTGGTGGCGGTGGCGACGAGGCGGCTGGTGCGCAGCACGCTCTGATGACGTTCGACGAGCTCGAGCATTGCTGTCTTGGCACCGTCGTGGGCGACGAGTGCGATGCGTTGCGGGGTTCGTGTGTTCATGCCCCCAACCTACCCCCTCTGCGGCTCAAATCCTGGGGTGTCTCCGGATCAACACCAGATCCGTACCGTTCCAATCAGCGAACGAGTACGCGCTCCCAGTCGGACCACTCGGCACCATCCGAAAAGCGAACCGACACGGAACGCACCGTTGTGGGCTGATTACGTAAGGTGATGCGGGTACGGAAGTCGATCGTTCGTGAGGCGCGCCTGACACGAATGCCGATCTGTGCTGCGTCCCCCCCGAGCAGGCGTAAGTCGATTTTCGTACCTCGGCGAACGGCCGTCACAATGATCTCCGTTAAGTCAACCTCATCCGTACCAGCCGGCGGCGCTGTGGCTGGCGCGTCGACTGGGCTCGGGGTAAGCGGTGCCGGCGCCACTGGTGAGGTGATCACGAAGGGAGCACTGCGACTCGGTACGTAGAGTTCGACGCAGTCGGCGACGACGCCGCTCAGTAGGGGCGACCCAAATATCCAACGCATGGTCGTTGCAGAACGCGCCAGTTGCACGACGCTGACGAGCGAACCGTCGACGCCGCTGCGCTCGAGCGTGGCGCTTCGTTCGTACTGGCTGGTATCAGGCTCAGTCACGATGTGGGTGGTGTTGCGATACGCCCAAGTGCCTGGCTTTGACCAGTGATGCTGGGAACGCCACGCCTCGAAGCCCATGTAGACCCAGCCCGTGCCCGGCCAGGTGTACGCAAAGGTGTAGCGCTCCTGTCCGGCGACCCAGTAGCGCTCGGCCTCCACGACCTCCCGCGTGGCGAGCACATCGCGTGCGGTGATCATCAGCTGCAGCGTGTCCGCTGTGCACGAGCCGTCTTGCTGGCTGGTGCCAAATGCAACCTGCAGGTCGCCACGACTTGGAAGTTCAAAGAAGCTGAGTTGGAGCGAGAATTGTTTGGCGCGATTGTCGTAGGTGGCAACGAGCTGGTCGAGATCGTTTGGGTTGAAGCCGCCGGCGAAGCTCGGTGTGGTTGTGCGTTCAAACGAGCCGGATAGGCTCCAATCGCCCGCAAAAGCGTGTGCGCGTGTGGGGGAGACAAACAGGCAGAGCACGGCCAGCATGGTTGTGAGCAAAGAAATTCGAGCAGTGGCGTGAGACATCATGGTTCTCCAGACGGAACAGTGAGTGCTGAGAAGTCGGGCGAACGATGCACACGCTTCCGGGGGCAACGCGGGCCGCGTCCGACGGCGCGGGGCTCGTCGGACGCGGCCGGTCGTGCTACCTAATGGCGATGCGGTCCCAATCGGACCAATCCGTGCCGTCCGAGAAGCGGACGTAGACGTAGCGAACGCTGGTCGGCTGGTTCTTGATCGACAGGCTGTTAGCAAACGCCAGCGTCTTCGACGACTTGCGGATCCGCAATTGGAGCTGGTC
>CAXNNM010000130.1:0-3734 GCA_964203735.1 Gaiellales bacterium
GGGCGCTGACGCCCAGCGGTCATCAGACGCAGCACCTCGGCGCGTCGCTGCTCGAGCGGGGTCTCTGCCACCGGTACCGCCGCAGCCGCGACCTCCGGGTCGGCCAGCATGTGCTCCATCGCTGCGCTGGCGGCCTCCGCGGCAGCCGAGGTTGCCTCGGACGAATCGCAGGCCATCTCCCACCAGGCGAGGCTCGCCGTCGTCTCGAGCGCTGCAAGGCGCGCCTCGACCTCAGGGAGCGTCGGCACCTGGCTCAGCGTGCGCGTGGAGGATCGACGTCGCTCCACGGATTGTGGGTGCGCTCGCGAAACTTGTAGACGGCGAAGGCCGCGACACCCGCAACAGCGAGCACACGCACCGTCTTCGAGGCTACAAACAGCGCAGTTCCACCCGCGGCAGCGGCAGCCATGATCAATGTCTTCTGATCGATTTCTGGCATTACGTCGTTCCTCCCACGACAGGCAGACTCAACTTGCGACGCCCCCGCTCGGGACGCGGCATGCCGGCTGCAATCCAACGATCAACCTCAGCGAACATCTCGTCCACCAGCTGGTCTTGTGGCACGCGCTTGAGGACTTCGCCATGCGCGTAGATGTGCCCCGCGTCGCGACCACCCGCGATGCCGAAGTCGGCGTCGCCGGCCTCGCCCGGACCATTGACCGCGCAGCCCATCACAGCAACTTCGAAGTGCTCCTTGTATCCTCGCAGCCGCGTCTCGACGATCTCGGCGAGCTCGTGGACCTCGACATTCGTGCGGCCACACGAAGGGCACGAGATCATCTCGGGACCCATGTGGCGTAGGCCGAGTGCGCGCAGGATGTCATAGGCAACGCGCACCTCTTCGACCGGATCGACCGACAGCGAGACGCGGATCGTGTCACCAATACCCTCTTCGAGCAGCGTGCCAATGCCGATCGACGACTTGACGGCGCCCGTCACGAGCGTGCCGGCCTCCGTCACGCCGAGATGCAGCGGATAGGGCACTCGTTGCGAGAGCGCACGGTAGGCGCCAATCATGACTGGCACCGAGGTCGACTTGACAGAGATCTTGAAATCGTGGAACTCGAGCTCTTCGAGCAGCTCAACCTCCTCCATCGCCGCCTGCACCAGCGCGCCGATCGGATCGGCCGTAGCCGTCCACTTGAGGTGCTCGGGCAGCGAGCCAGAGTTAGCGCCAATCCGCAGCGGCGTCGAGGTCTCCTGCGCCTTGGCAACGACTTCGCGCACCTTGTCGGCGCCACCAATATTGCCGGGATTGATGCGCACCGCAGCCACGCCAGCGTCCATCGCACGCAGTGCCAGCGAGGCGTTGAAGTGGATGTCGGCAATAATCGGCACTGCGCTCTCGGCGATGATGCGCGGCAAGGCGTCAACGTCGGGCAGCCCCGGCACGGCGACGCGGACAATGTCGACGCCGGCATCGGCAAGGCGTGCGATCTGCGCAAGCGTCGCGTCGGCGTCAAACGTCTTCGTCGTCGTCATCGACTGCACGGCAACCTGCGCACCACCGCCGATCAGGACGCCACCTACGTTGATCTGTCGTTCGCTTGCCATCTCGGGAAGTCTACTCCTGCCCTACGGACCGGTGAACCGGCTGATGTCGTTGTTGAGGCCGATCACGAACAGGATCAAGACGAGCGCAATGCCAACGATGCTGACACGCTCGATCACGACGCGTGAGAGTGGTTTACCTCGACGCAACTTCTCGGCGATGGCGACCATCACATGACCGCCATCGAGCGGCAAGAACGGCAAGAGATTAAAGATCGCGAGTGCCAGCGAAACGACGCCGAGCGTCCAGAGGAAACTGCCTTGTTTGACACTCTCCTCTGACGTCGCCGTGATCCCCACGATGCTAGAGACTTGGGTGTGTCCATCACTGGTCGTGAAAATCTTCGTGAGTCCCACGATCGACTCGCGCGTGACGAACCATGACCACGAAAAGGCGCTGCCGACCGCCGTCAGCAGCGGCTCACGCTGGACGCCCGCCGAAACCTGCTGGAAGGTAAAGCCCAGCAGCCAGCGACCATCGACCGACTCGGGACGCACAGGCGTCAGCGTCTTCGTAGTATCACCACGCTGAACCGTCAACGTGATCGGACCACCCTTGGTGCCCTGCACCTGCTCCGATACCTTCTGCCAATCACCACTGACGTTGGTGCCATTGACCGCGAGAATCCGATCGCCCGCCTGCAGGCCCGCGGCAGCCGCAGGCTTGCCGGAGACGTTGGCGACATTCGTCGTCGGCTTCTCGATCGGAATGCCGTGCCAGAAGAAGACGGTAAAGATCACAAGCGCGGCAATCACATTGGCACCAGGGCCGGCGAGAATAATCGCAATACGACGCCAGACTGCGAGCCGCCAATACGCGCGCTGATCGAGGTCGTCGCGCAAGCGCGTGAGGTTCTTCTTCGTCTCGGTGTACGTCTTCGGGTGCAGGAGATCTTGGTCGGCGTCGAGTGCAAGCAGTGCACGATCGGCTGTCGCTTGGCCATCCGCATCGAGTACGATCGCACCCTTCAACTGGGCGACCGCTGGGCCAAAAATGTCGCGTTGACCTTCTGGGCGTCGCAGCTGGATCTCTTCAAGCGCGTCTTGGCAGACGATCACATCGTCTGCCTGCGGGCGGTTCATGCCGACAATTCGCACGTAGCCGCCAAGCGGAATCGCACCGAGGCCGTACTCCGTTTCGCCGCGCGTGAAGGAGAGTGCGACGGGCGGAAAGCCGACAAGAAAGCGCGTCGCCTTGGCGCCGACGAGGCGTGCCACGACGAAGTGGCCGAGCTCGTGGATCAGGATCAGCAGCAGCAGTCCGATGATCACGTAGGCCCAACTCATGCGCGAGCCTCCGAGAGTCGACTGGCGACTGCAGCGCGCGCGGCAGCATCGGCGGCCACCACCGTCTCGAACGAGTCGAGCGCTACCGGCGCGACGGCGTCGAGCGCGTGCGCCACGAGAGCCTCGATCTCGAGGAACCCAATTCCGCCTGTCAGAAAAGCTGCCACTGCACTTTCATTCGCAGCATTGAGCACTGCTGGCGCTGTGCCACCTGCCTCCCCCGCCTCAATTGCCAAGCGCAGGCAGCCGAAGGTCTCGAGATCGGGGGGTTCGAAGTCGAGCGAAAAGGCCTCGGTCCACTCGAGCGGACGAGCCGGCACTGCTTCGCGGCGCGGATAGGTGAGGGCGTACGAGATGGGCACGCGCATGTCGGGGTGGCCCAGGTGCGCAATCAGTGCACCATCGCGCAGGCGCGCCATGCCATGCACGATCGACTGTGGGTGAACCACAACTTCGATCGCCGAATACGGCAGACCGAAGAGCATGTGCGCCTCAATCACCTCAAGACCCTTGTTCATCAACGTGGCTGAGTCGATCGTGATCTTGGCCCCCATCGTCCACGTCGGATGTGCCAGCGCCTGCTCGACGGTGATGTTCGCCAGTTCCGCGCGTGTGCGACCACGAAACGGACCGCCAGAGGCGGTGATCACGAGCGATGCGACCTGCTCGCGTGGCAGCTCGCCAAGGCACTGCTGGAGCGCGGAGTGCTCGGAGTCGACCGGCAGGATCAGTCCGCCGCCTCGACGGGCCGCGGCCAGCACGAGCTCGCCTCCCGCTACGAGGCTCTCTTTGTTGGCGAGCGCGAGATCAAGGCCGGCGTTCAGCGTCGCCAGGCTCGCCTCGAGCCCTGCCGCACCCACCACGGCATTGAGGACGAGGTCGGCACCACTCTCGGT
>CAXNNM010000131.1:0-3703 GCA_964203735.1 Gaiellales bacterium
CGCATGCAGTCAATCCTCAATGCGCTGCTTGGTGGCACCCCGGTCGATGGTGGGGGTGCGGTCGTGACGAGCACGGCGGACGATGGCTCGGTCGTCACGTCGACAGAGGCCTCGGCCGTCACGACGGCTGGCGCACTGCACGGGACGACGCTGATCAGCACGGCCTTTAATCCCGGCACCGTGCAGCTCGACCCGGCTTCCGTCAACGAGGTCGATAGCGCCAACAACATGTCGCTGGCGATCACGGTGCAGAACTCGGGCGATGCGACTGAGGTCTCCGTCAAGATCAACATCGTGCTGCGCGCCAAGGGCATGGACGACCGCGCGTTGCCGACCGGCGAGATCACTACGCTCGACCCAGGCGCGCAAGGCACGGTCGAGATTCCGTTTGGTCTCTCGGACATCGTCTTCGATAGCGTCGTCACCGCCAAGGTGACGGTCGAGAAGGTGCCGGGCGAGCAGAACATCGATAACAACATCGGCGTCTACGAGATCCAGTTCCGCCTTAAGCCCGCCTGAGTGCAGGGATTGCGGTGACCACCGAACTGCAGGGCACGGTGGCGTTGATCGTTGGGGCGGTTGGTGTTGCGCTCGCCATTGTGGCGCTGGTGATTGCGGCGCGCACGGCGCGCTGGGCTGGGCGGTTGCGTCGCGCCGAGCAGGCCCTCTTGGACGGAGAACCGGTCGATCTCGTCGAGTTTGCAGTCGGCATGCAGGCGCGGATGGAGCGCCTCGAAACGGACGGCGTACATCTGCGGGACGAGGTGGTCTCGGCGCTGGGGACGCTCGACGTCTTGCTGAGGCGCCGATCGATCGTGCGCTTCGACGCGAACGAAGACGAAGAGGGGCGCCGCTCGACGTCGCTGGCGCTGCTGGATCGCAACGGTTCGGGCATTGTGATCAGCGCGGTGCACGCTGGCTCGGTCACCAGCCTGTTCGTCAAGGACGTTCTGCGCGGCGGTGCCGGCTCGTTGGCGCTGACACCCGAGGAGCAGCAGGCGATCACTCACGCGTTGCGCTAACGGTCGCCTAACGGTCGCGTTCCGGTGAACGCCGTGAGGTCGGTGCTACCCTTGGCGTGTGATTACCGGCAGTGTGCTCGTGTTGAACGCGACGTACGAACCGCTCAACGTGACGAGTGTGTGGCGAGCGTGTAGCCTGATTCTGTCCCAAAAAGCCGTCGTACTCGAGGCCCATCCGGAGCGCATGATCCGCTCACCGTCGACCACGCTGCCGCATCCGGTCGTGATTCGGCTGGTTTCCTACGTCAAGGTGCCGCGCTTTACATCGCGGCGCATCACGCGGCGTGCGTTGTTCGCCCGCGACGGCAATGCCTGCCAATACTGCGGTAGCGGCGCACGACTGACGCTCGATCATGTCAATCCGCGCTCGCGGGGCGGCGAGTCGACGTGGGAAAACGTGGTCACGGCCTGCTCGCCATGCAACCTCCGTAAACGCGACCGTTTGCCGCACGAGGCAGGGATGCCTTTGCACAAAGCGCCGCGCGCACCGCATCCGGATGTCTATCTCACGCTCGGCACGCGGGCGATTCCGCATTCTTGGCATCCGTATCTGCCGGCTCGTGCACGTCAGGCCGCAGAGCACGACGCGCGACTGTCGCTCGCATCCTGAGGCGTAGAGTCCGCTAGGAGTGCCGTGCTACCGTCGGCACGAGACGGCATGACAGACCCGACGAATGCATCGACAGCGCGCGCGGTACGGCACCTCAGCCTGCTCTCGGAGACGGTTGCGGCCGTCACCAGCTCGCTCGACCTCGCAGAGGTCACCGACGCCGTCGCGATTGCGGTGGCGCGCGCCTTTGGAACCGATGCGTGCTTCGTCTATGCCTACGATGACGCGACGAACGAGCTGGTTTTGCAGGCAGTGCACGGCACGCATGTCGAGGCAACGGCAGGGCCACCGCGGATGCGGGTCGGCGAGGGTCTGACGGGCTGGGCAGCAGAGACACGCGAGGCGGTGGCGATCGCTGCGGATGCGCACCTCGACCCCCGCTTCAAGGAGTTTCCCAACCTGCCCGAACGCCGCTTTCAGAGTCTCCTCGCCGTGCCGATCTTGGATCGTCGTGAGCGCCTGGCGGGGGCCATGAATGTACGCACGGTCGAGCCCCGCGAGTATCACGACGATGAGATCGAGCTCTTGCAGACGATTGCCAGCCAAGTTGCCCAGGCGATTGAGAATGCGCGCCTGTACGAGCGTTCGCAGCGCCGCGTCGCCGAGCTGGAGGCGCTTGGCAGCATCTCGCAGGCCGTGACAGAGTCGCTCTACCTTGAGGAGGCGCTGGCGCACATTGCGGAGACTGCCGCGAGGGCGGCACACGCTGAGGTCTGTGCGCTCGTGCTCGACGGCCCCGAGGGGACGAGCGTGGCGCGACGCTCCACCACCGCTGGACCCGACGACGCGGTGCTCTCCGAATTTGGGCTACGCGCCCCCGTCGATCAGCCCGGCGTGTTTGCGGTGCCACTCGTCTGGAAGTCGCGGCGGCTCGGAGCGCTCGTCACGACGACGCCGGAGGGTCGGCCGTTTACGCCCGAGGAGCAGATGCTGCTGCGCTCCGTCGCCAACCAGGCTGCTGCTGCGGTGGAGTCGAGTCGTGGCGTGATGCGCGGCATCGTGGCGCAGGAGATCCATCATCGCGTCAAAAACAATCTGCAGACCGTTGCGTCGCTGCTTCGGTTGCGCTCCGGCAGCGCCGACCCAGAGCGCGCCTTGACCGACAGCGTCGACAGGATCCTCTCGATTGCTGAGGTCCATGATCTGTTGACGGCGAGCCGCGAGGGAGATGTTGATCTTGCGGATCTGCTGCGTCGCGTCTCGGCGATGCTCGGACATGGGCTTGGTGCGCCGGCTGCTGCCGAAGAGCTCGCACACGTCGAGGTGCCGGGCGACACAGCGACGGCGGTTGCCCTGATTTTCTCCGAGCTCTACGCGAATGCGCACGAGCACGGTGGAGGCGATGTCCACGTAGCACTGCGTCAGGACCAGACACAGGTCGAGCTGACGGTCGCCGATCGCGGGCCGGGGCTACCAGTTGGTTTCGACCCCGACCGTTCGCTGGGTCTCAAGATCGCGCGGGCATTGACGGCCGATCAGTTGCGTGGCGAATTGGTGCTCGAGGATGCGAGTCCGGGTGTCCGCGCACGGCTTACGTGGAGCATCACATGAGGATTCTGATTGCAGAGGACGAAACGATCATTCGGCTCGACGTCCGCACGTTGCTGGAGAAGGCTGGCCACGAGGTGGTCGCGGAGGCCCGTGACGGCGAGGAGGCGGTCTCGCTGGCAGCCGAGCACGACCCCGATCTGATCGTGATGGACGTGCGGATGCCACACCTGGATGGGATCGAAGCGGCACGGCAGATTTCCGATCGGAAGCCCGTACCGATTGTGATGCTGACGGCCTATGCGGAGGAGGATCTCGTCACGCGTGCCTCCGAGGCCGGGGCGTTCGCCTATCTGGTCAAGCCGTTCCGCGAGGTCGATCTCTTGCCGGCACTCAATACGGCCAGGGCGCGCTTTGAGGAGCTCTCTGCGTTACGCGAGGAGGCAGCAGATCTGACCGAGGCCTTGGCTTCGCGCAAGGCCGTCGAGCGGGCGAAGGGAATCTTGATGCGCAAGGACGGCATTGATGAGGCGGAGGCGTTCCGTCGCATTCGGGCCGCGAGCCAGAAGACGGGCCGCACGAT
>CAXNNM010000132.1:0-3703 GCA_964203735.1 Gaiellales bacterium
TGCGCGATGTCTTCGAGTTACGCCAAGGACAGATCAACATCGCCATGCTCGTCCTCGCGCTCGGCGCGCTACCGCTGCTCGTGCGCACTGCTCGGGGCGGTGGCCGCTGGCTTGCCGCCGCCACCATACTCTTCGCGATCGCTCTGGCCTGCACGCCAGGTCTCTCTGGTCATGCAAGTGCGCAGCAGTCGGCCTGGCTGTGGCAACTGGTCGATGCGATCCACGTGCTGGCTGCTGGCGTTTGGGGCGGTGGCTTGCTGGTGCTCGCCGCTGGCGCCCCAGCCGTCTATCGCGCCACAACGTCGGAGACACGAGCGCCTTTGCTGCGCGGGATCGTGCGTCGCTTTACCCGACTCGCACTGGTCGGGCTTGTTGCACTGCTGCTGACGGGCACCGTCGCGGCGATCGTACTCGCCGGTTCGGTCCCGGCGCTCTGGGAGGAGACGTGGGGACGAATCGTGCTCGCAAAGGTTGTTGTCGTCGTCATGGCCGTTGCCACAGCATCGATTGCGAGGCGTGCCACCTCGAGTTTTGTGCGTGCGGTGGAGGCCGAAGCGCTGCTGATCATCATCGCCCTGGCGCTGACAGGGGTCCTGACCGGACTCGCGCCACAGCCTTCCCTTTCCGCCGCAACATCCTCGCTCCATATCGAGCGGGTCATCGAAGGTCGCACGGCACAAGTGGATCTCACGCCGGGAGTGGTCTCGGCACCCAACGAGGTGCACGTGATCGTCACCAACAATCTCGGTCAGCCTGCGATTGACGTATCGGGGGCAACCGTCGCGTTGTCATTGCCCACAGGCGATATCGCCAACCTCCCGGTCAAACTCCAACGTGTCGATGCCGCCCACTGGACTGGCTCCGTCACGATCCCTGTGCCTGGGACCTGGACGGTGACCACACATCTCCGCATCGGCGAGTTCCGCGACGAGGTTCTTTCCGGAACGATCACCGTTGCGCCCTCGTGAGTACCAGTCATCGCTACGCTTGTCCGATGCGAAGAGAGTCTTTATGGAACTGACGCTTTGGCAAGAGGTGTTTTGGGCATGGGTGGTCTTGACGATCGCGCCTAAATTGATCATCTTTCCGATCATTCATTTCATGCGCGAAGCGCTCAAGGACACGAATCGGCAAGACGAGATCGACGCTGCGTGGCTTGCCAGCCTCGAAGACTCCGATAGCGGCGGCGGCAACGATCGCCATCCTCGGAATGGTCGACCGTGGATGCCTGGCCCACGTCGAGGCCCGGGCAATGGAACGGGCGGCGCGGCGCGTGTCGAGCCACGTTCGCCTCGGCGAATTGAGGCACGCGCTCAGCGCATGCGTCGCCCTCTGCCAGCACGGTGACCGTTGCCGAACTGATCAGCGAACTCGCAGCCTGTGAGACACCGTCGACGCTGATCAACCCGTATCGACAGTTCGACGCAGAGTTTGATGTACCGAATGCCCCGGCGCTGCGTCAGGCAAACCTGCTGGCCTACCTTGCCGCGCGACCGAAGCCACGCGCACTCCTCGTCGGCGAGGCGATGGGATGGCGGGGTGGTCGCTTCTCTGGCATGGCCTTCACGAGCGAACGACAGCTGGCCGAGTGGGGCGCGCCCTTCGCCGCGTCATCACTCCACCCTGGTGGTTGGACAGAGAGCTCGGCCACGATCATCCATGGCGTGCTCGACGAATTTGAGCTTGAGCGCAAGGTGGTGCTGTGGAACACCGTCCCCTTTCACCCCCACCCTCCCGGGAAGCCGCTGGGCAATCGCGCCCCGAAGGTCGGCGAGATCGCACTCGGTAAGCCCTTTCTCGAGCAACTCATCAGCCTGCTGCAACCAGCCGAGGTGATCGCCGTCGGTCGTATCGCGGAGGGCACGCTTGGCGACCTCGTAACGGGCCGCGTGCGCCACCCCGCCAACGGCGGCGCCACGCTCTGCCGGAACGGCCTGCGCGCGCTGCTCGGCTAGTCGCAGGGCGCGCGAACCCCAATCAGCTGCGGAGCGTCGACTCAAGGAGGACATCACAACCGCGCGGATGTCATGTCCTCCCTGCCTGCCACCACGTTTCAGCAATGCCGTTGGAGGGGAGGACATGACATCCGCGCGGTTGTGATGTCCTCCTAGGATCGCGAGTGGGCCTTGATTGCGCTGATGGAACACCGCCGCGCCTGAGCTCAACGCGGTTGCTCTACGAGGCGGGCTCCGCCAGCCCACGCGCACACCAGTCGCTCCACGAGCCCGCGTAGAGCTGGGTATCGTCCCGCCCGAGCTCTACGAGGCGGAGTGCGAGGGCGGCGGCCGTAATGCCAGAGCCGCAGTACACGACAGGCGGCTCGACGACCGACAGGACGTCATCGTCGATCGCACCGGGAGCATTAAACGGGGCGTTGCGGGCTCCGACGATATGCCCCGCGACCGGATCCATCGGCTCGACCTCACCCCGGAAGCGTTCGGGTGCGCGCGCATCGAGCACGATCCGGCCGGCCGCGAGCGCTGCCTGCACACCCGTTGCGTCGAGCAGGTCGTCCGTTCGCTCCACGCCAAGCACGAGGTCACCGGATGTCGCGACCGGGTCGCCAATGTGCAGCTCGTCGCCCCAGGCTGCAATTCCCCCCTCGAGCACCTGCGATGCGACGCCGTGATGACGCAACAACCACCAGGCGCGCGCGGCACCGCCCGTGCCATCGTCATAGACCACGATCGCAGCGTCGGAGCGCAAACCGGCCCGTTGCAGTGACAGCTGGAAGGCGGCGCGCTCAGGGAGCGGGTGGCGCCCACCGAGACGGTCGTCGCGCATCGGCCCGCTGAGGTCATCATCGAGATCGAGATACAACGCACCGGGAATGTGGCCCTCGCGATACAACTCGATTCCCGCTCCATGCTGTCCGAGTCGAAACCGACAGTCGACAAGTTGCACGCTCGGCAGGGCCCGAACTGCCTCTGCCGAGATCTGCTGACGGATCGTCATGGTGCACTCCTTGGTTGCGTCAGGCGGCGCTGCAATTGCAACCCGCGCGTGTGATCGAGGTCGATTTGGATCGTCGCGTGCTCGATCTCAAAGTGAACCTGCACGATATGTTCGATGCGGTGCAGCATGGCGTGCTGATCGACACCAGGCTCAATTACGACATGCATCGCGAGTGCAGGAAAGCCATCTGAGATCTGCCAGACGTGGAGGTCGTGCACGTTGCAGACCTCGGGCAACGCCATCACGGTTCGCGCAATCTCTTCGGGATCGATACCTGGCGGTGCCTCTTCCAGCAAGATGCGCACCGCGCTGCGCAACACGCGTGCCGACGCGACGACAATCAGGACCGCGACGACGAGGCTCGCAATCGCATCGGCCTGCACCCATCCGGTCACCATGATCACGAGGCCCGCGATCATTGCGGCGACCGACGACAGCACATCGGCTGCGAAATGAAGCATGGTGGCGTGCGCGTTGAGGTTCGAGCGAGCACCGGCCCGCAACAACAAGAGGACGGGAATCAGATTGAGCACGACGGCGAATGCGCCAATCAGGGCGACGCCGCCGCCCACGACGGGCTGCGGATCGGCGAGGCGGGCAAAGGCCTCCCAGGCCACCCAGACGCTGAGCGCAATCAGAAACAGGGCGTTGATCGTTGCGGCGAGAATCTCGGCACGCCGATAGCCAAACGTGCGCGTCTTAGTGGCCGGCAAGCCAGCCAGCCACGCCGCACCAACAGCCAAACCGA
>CAXNNM010000133.1:0-3669 GCA_964203735.1 Gaiellales bacterium
ACGGGCTGGTCCGTCTACGACGTCCACTTTCGCGGCATCACAGCGCAGACGATCCTCGACCTCGTCAAGCCACGTGCAGAGGCCCAACACGTCAACTTCCAGTCACTCGAAGAGCCGTACTTCGACCAGTTGACAATGAAGCAGTTCAAGCTGCCTAACGTGATGCTCGCAACCGAAATGGACGGCAAGCCACTCACGCGACCGCATGGTGCGCCGATGCGACTCGTGATCCCACAGATGTACGGCTACAAAGGCGTCAAGTGGCTCAGCAAGATCACGTTCGAGAACGAGCCGACGCTCGGTTATTGGGAGACGCGCGGCTACGACGCCGATGCCTGGGTCGGCAAAGATGTCTCCCACTAGTCCGAGCACAGAGCAGCCACGGCTGATCCGTCGGTTCTCGCTGCCCCAGTTGTTGGCGCACCTCGTCGTCGCGATCACGTTCTTTGCGATGCTCTGGACCGGCGCCTGCCTCTATTCGCCCGCACTCGCCGAGGTGATGAACCGCCCCTCCGCCAAGTACTGGCACCTCGTCTCGGCGATCGCACTCGGCGTCGGCCTGTTGGCGATCATCATCCTACGCCCACGAGCAATCGGCCAAGTCGTGCGCGAAGTCGACACCTTCGACGAGAACGATCGCCTCTGGCTGCGTGGCGGAACAAAGCGCCTGTTCGATCACACGGGTGCACCAGAGCAGGGCTGGCTCAACGCCGGGCAGAAGCTCTTTACCTCCGTCACGAGTGGATTGATGGTCGTGCTCACGATCACCGGCTTGCTGCTCTGGCTCGGCGAGCAGAACACGACGTACCGTTTCGCCGGCACCGTGGACGTGCACGACCTCGCCACGCTGCTGATTATCGTGCTGACCTGTGGACACCTCTACCTGTCGCTAATTAGCCCCGCGACGCGTGCGGCGACCCGCGGCATCGTGACCGGCAGCGTCGATCGGGAGTGGGCCAAACAGAACCATGCGCGCTGGGTCCGTGACATGGAGCAGCGAAACAAGTAGAATCGTCCTGACTGCACAGTCAGGATCCTGTGTATGATCATGCGCAACGTACGGCGACGGAAGGAGGCTCCATGATCGACTGTGACATTCATGTTCAGATTTCCAAGCCCGAGGAGATCATCAAGTTCATCGATCCCGCCAAACGCGACTGGTTTCGGAACCAGGCGTACATGCTTGGGCTGCCGGCCTACCCCTGGAACCACTCCTCGTCGTGGTATCGCAAGGACCTCCAAGTCGACGAAAACGAGTACCCCGGTGCGACGCCACAGGCTGTTGCCAAAGACGCGCTCGACGACCAGGGCGCCGATATCGGCATCCTGACCGCCGATGACGCACTCAGCGTTGGTCTGATGGAGAACGCCTACAGTGCCGCCACGCTGGCGCGCGCCCACAACGACTGGTTCCGCGAGGACTGGTTCCCCGTCGACGACCGCTTCCGCGGATCGATCATCATCCCAACGCAGGACCCGGCAGCCGCCGTCGCCGAGATCGAGCGCTGCGCCAGCGACCGCCGCTTCGTCCAGATACTGCTCCCGAGCGCCGGTGAGCGTCCGTACGGAGATCCCCGCTACCTGCCGATCCTCGAGGCGGCTGCGGCACACGGCCTGGCCGTCGCGATTCACTCCGGCATGGAGGGAATGGGGCTCGCGCACCAGTCAAGCGGTGCGGGTACACCAACGCTCTACATCGAGTGGCACACGATCGGCTCGGCCTGCTCGATTCAGGCACAACTCGTCTCACTCCTCGCCCACGGCACATTCCGACGCATTCCGGATCTCAAGGTGCTGTTGATCGAGGGTGGCGTTGCCTGGCTGCCCGGCATGCTCTGGCGCCTCGACACGAACTGGCGTGGACTGCGCGACGACACTCCCTGGATGGATGAGCCGCCACTCGAAACGATGAAGCGCCACGTCCGCTTCGCAACCCAACCGCTCGAGTACACCGACGGCAACGACGAGCTGCTCTGGCAGATGCTCGCGGCTGTCGGTGCACCCGAGATCCTCTGCTACGCGTCCGACTATCCGCACTGGGACGGCGACGAGCCGAAGTGGCTCGAGCAGCGGATCCCCGAAGCCTGGCGGCAGGCGGTGATGCATGACAATGCAGTCGCCTTCTACGGTAGCCGCCTCGAACTTCCGGTACTCCAATGAGTGCGTGGCATGACATTGCCGCCGAGGCGGACGTGACCGTTGGCAATCCGGCGATCGCACGCATCGGGGGTCGTGAAATCGGCGTGATGCGCGATCCTCGCACGAACGACCTGATCGCCATTCGCAATCGCTGCCCGCACTCGGGTGCACGGCTCTGCCTCGGAACCGTTGCGCAGCGCATCGAAGGAGAGGTCGGCGGCGACTACCAGCTTGTCGACCGCACGGTCGTCGTCTGCCCGTGGCACGGGTGGGAGTTCGATGCTTCCACCGGCGAGTGCATCGAAGACCCCTCCTTCCGCGTCGCGGCATACCCCGTCCGAGTCGAGGACGGTCGCGTGCTGGTTGAGGCGTGAGCCTCCCCGCGGTCGAGGTTCGCACCGCATTTCCCAACGCGATCGAGGTTCGCACACCCGTCTGGATCCCACTGCCCGACGGGACGCGACTGCACGCCAAGATCTGGCTGCCCGTTGATGCCGATCAGAACCCCGTCCCCGCCATCATCGAATACGGCCCCTACCGACTGACCGACGGCACGGTCGCGAGCGACGAGCAGGAGATGTGCTGGTTTGCCGGCGAGGGCTACGCCGGCATCCGCATCGATATCCGAGGCACGGGCGAATCGTCAGGCCTCTGCCCCGACGAGTACACCGAGCAAGAGACGCTTGACGGTGTCGACGCGATCGCGTGGATCGCCGCGCAACCGTGGTGCACGGGCGCCGTCGGGATGACGGGCTACTCGTGGACCGGCTTCAACGGCCTGCAGATCGCGGCGCGGCGCCCACCGGCGCTGAAGGCCGTCGTGTCGGGCTACTCGACGGATGATCGCTACACCGACGACGTCCACTACCGCGGTGGCCTGATCGACGCGATGGACATGCTGCACTGGTCGGTCTGCATGCACGGCTGGCAGGCGCGGCCGCCGGTGCCCGCGATCTACGGCGAGGGCTGGCGCGAGGCGTGGCTCGAGCGCATGAACCTCGAGCCTTGGATCGCACATTGGATGGCGCACCAGCGCCGCGACGACTACTGGCGTCATGGCTCGGCCTGCGAGGACTTCGACAAGATCGAGACACCGATTCTCTGCGTGGCTGGCTGGACCGACGGCTACACCGACTCGGCCTTCCGCGTGCTCGCCGGCGCTAAGGGTCCGCGCAAGGCGATCATTGGTCCGTGGGGCCATAACGACCCGATCCATGGCCCGCCGTCGCCGCGCGTCGGCATCCTCGCGGAGCAGACACGCTGGTTTGACCGTTGGCTGAAGGGGATCGAAAGTGGGATCGACGGCGACGCGATGCTGATTGCGTACGAACAGGATCCTGTTGAGCCCGCACCCCGCTTGGCCGACCGGCCCGGTCGCTGGATCGTCGAGGAGACGTGGCCGTCGCCCCGCATCGAGACGCGCGAGCTCGTGCTCGGCCATGGCACCCTCGGTGGCGATCCCGGACACGGCCAGGTCTTTCCGATCGAGAGCGTGCAGACCGTCGGCCTCGACGGCGGCTCGTGGACGGC
>CAXNNM010000134.1:0-3614 GCA_964203735.1 Gaiellales bacterium
CGACGCAGGGATCGCGGCGGGTTGCGCGCCAGCCGCTCGACAAGTCGCGCGCACTCGATTCGACAACGACCGCTTCGCTACGCTCCGCTCGTGGACTGTGCAGACTTTCACTCGGGCGACGACGTGACGCTGGCCTTCTTGGGCTGCACATACTCGTTTGCTCGTGCCGACTTCGAACAACGCGTAGTGCGAGCCGCAGTCGAACTCGAGTTGGCGACACGTCCGATCTCGCGCTCGGCGCGGGTCGATCTCGTAGCGGCAACAATCGACGGCGAATTGACTGTGCCCCGCTCCCCGATCGGCGAGCAGCTCGTCGAACTCTGCGAGCGCGACGGCGAAGACCCGATCTACTGGCTCCGCAAACTCGTCTTCCGCTCGGCCTGGCTCGACCATCGCATCAAGCACGGACTGGTCGAGATCGAATTCGACGATACCGCCGGCGCCTTCCGGATCGAGCCGGGGCGCTACCCTCTACCAGGAGCGGGCCATCCTTCGTTCGCCGCACTCACCGTTCCAGAGGATCGCGCATGACCGACGACACCCCACAGCACGAGCCCGACCTGACCGCCGAGATCGACGAGGTCAAGGAGATCGCGGCTGATCTGCGGGCGGTCTTGCCCACAAGGATTGAAGCTGCGGTCGCTCGCGCACTCGATGCGCACGAGGGCACGGGCGTGGATCATCGCGTCGCCGAGTTGCATGCCCTGGCTATCGATACAGCACAACGGACGCGCGCGCTTGCCGCGGACGTTCGTGCGGAGCGCGTCGGTCGCGTCGAAGATCTCGAAGTTGTTGTTGATGTACTGGTCGACGGACTCGGTGCCGTCCGAGGCGATGTGGCGAAGCTCGAAGCACGGTCACAGCGCATCGAGAAAGAACTCGAGCGCATCACGTGGGCGATCGACCGGGTTGGTTCGCAGCTCGAACGCATCGCCGATGCCGACGAGCCGTCGTCGCCACCACACTCCTAGCCGAGCCCAGCGACCGCTACCGGTCGCCCTTCGCGATACAAAAAAGACCCGGGACCGAGACGCCGTAGCGTCCAGAACGCGTACGAACCCGCTCGCCACCCGCGCACTGCCGCGCACCACTGGTAGCGGGTGGTGCGATCCCCACCACAGAGCGCGTCGAACTCTGGCGACTGCGCGCGGCGGCCGCCGCCGTCCCGCACGCATGCTGCTCCTATGCGATCGCAACGCGGCCAGAGCACTGTCGAATACGTCGCGCTGGTCGGCTGTATTGCCGCACTGCTTGCAATCGGTGCGACAACGCTCCCTGCTAGTGGCATCGTTGCGGCTGTCCAGTCCGTGTTCGATCGCTCGGAGCCACCTATGGCCAGCCCGGCCGCTCTGGCTTTTGTCGACGCGGCACTATCTGGTTCCGGCCCAACGATCAACGACGCGATCGAACGACTAGGCCAGGAGATCGGCCCAACCGAGGCTCGAGCCCTCGTTCTCTCGCACACCTTGCGAGCCGCGACACCACCTGCTGCCACGGGTCGTCTGCGCCCCCTCACCGACCCGGCGTGGGCACTCGCCCGAGCAGAGTTCAACGGCGTCGGGCCAAGCGTCACCAGTGGGGTGTGGTCACACGAGGCACCCCGCGCGACCCGCACTCTGCGGCTCGTCTCAGCGGACGATGAGCAACGCTGGCTTGCCTCGCAGTCAGCCACAGGGGCCAGCAAAGCCATCGAACTCGGTACGTCTGGGGTTGTCAGTCTGATCAGCTCGATTAATCCTGCAACGGCAGCAGCAGCGATCGTGATTGGTGCTGGCGCCGCAGCTGCCGAGACGGCTTCACGCGGCACGCCCGCAGGGAGCCGCGAAGGTGACGTCATCATCTGTCGCTTCGTCTGGCGCACTAACGCAGCAACCGCGATGTGGATCGACCACCACCCCCACGAGGCGACCCGTCTACGGCTCGGAACACCGATCGCCGCCGTTGAGATCGCTGTCGTTCGCGCCGGACACCTGATCGAACACGAGCTGGTCTGGAGCCATGCAGTCTCCTGCTGACCCGCGCCGCGGCCAGGCGAGCGTGGAATGGCTGACAATCCTGCTCGTCGTTGCCGCGCTCCTCACCACGACCACGGTGATGCTCGTTCACACAAATCTCGTCCAGACGATCACCGAGCGTCTCAGCAGGACGGCGACGCCACAACCAGAAGCGACGCTCGCGCTCGACCAAGCGCTGTCTGGTCGTACGGGTGCAATGTCGCTGGGTGGAGCACGCGCCTGGCTCGCTGAGTCGATCGGCACAGACGCAGCCGATCGGCAGCTACGTACTGCCATCGTCACGCGCCTTCCCGAGCGCCACCCGTCGTGGTTGGCTGATCTCACGATCCAATCCCTACCGAGCCGCTCTGGCACGCGCCGCGTCGTTGCGCGCGGCACCGGCGAGATCGCTGTTCGAGTCATTACGGCGAGCGATGAAGCGCTCTACGGTGCCGGCCAAACGACTGGGACAGAGCGCACGGTCGCTGCTGCGACCTCATTGGGCTGGGACGGAGCAGGCATCGTGGCGCGTCGCATCGCACGACCACTGGGTCTGGCGCTCAGCGCCATCCACCTGCTGGCCGGTCTGTCTGCTGGTGCTGATCCTCAGCCACCAGCAACGCGCGCAGACGACATCGTCCTCTGCCTCCCCGTCATCCTGCTAACGGCGACCCGCACCACTTTCTCGACGCTGCCACGCGGCCACGCCTGGCGTATCGGTGTGTTGCGCGACGACCAACTGATCCTCGACACGATTTCCTCGACCGACGGCCCGTGCGTCGGCCCGGCCGGCAACGAGCAGCCAACCGGGCCGAGTCGAAACTAGGGCTGCGCGATCGAGGAGATCGCCTTCTCCATCGACTTCGAGATCTGACCACCGATGCCAGCTCCGCCGCCCTTGACTTGCACGGAGACGGCCAAGAGCAGCGCGCCTACGGCAAGCACCAGGCCGAGATACTCAACCGTGCCCTGCCCACGCCGATCCGTCAGTCGATGCATAAACCGCACCATCGTCGTCCACAGTGTTTCCATCAGGCACCTCGCGAGGTTCTGCGCGACCACCGATCGCGCAGACCGACCATGCGTGATCTCACCTAACGCCGAGCGGGCACACCCGCAAGGCCGTGAGTCACTCCATCCCCTAGTCCGCAAACAACCCTACCGAGCTGTCGCAGAGACACTCTCGGACCGCGCGCGAATGCATGGGAGTTCCACCACAAAACGAGCACCACCATGCGGCGAATCTCCGACCACCACGCTGCCACCCATTGCCGCCGACAGTTCGCGAGCGATCGCAAGACCCAACCCAGTCCCCGTACCGTCTTCCGTGTAGAACGCCCGGAAAATCGTGGCTCGCTTCTCGAGTGGAATACCCGGCCCAGAGTCGTCGACGGTAATCCAAACACGACCAGCCTCGGCGAGCGCCGAGACGGTGATCGTGCCGCCATCGGGCGTCCACCGCACCGCATTACGGACGAGGTTCGAGACGATCTGCAAGATGCGATCACCATCGCCAATCACGACCGGCAAGACACCCGACTGCAACCCGATCGCGATTTCTCGCTCGCGCGCCTCGGACCCCTGACCCGTCACAACCTGTTCGAGCAACACGTTGAGATC
>CAXNNM010000135.1:0-3595 GCA_964203735.1 Gaiellales bacterium
GTTGTGCGCCCTGGCCGCGTGATGTTCGAGCTCGCTGGTGTGCCTGAGCCGTTGGCGCGTGACGCGCTCCGACTCGCCGCCCAAAAATTGCCGATCCGTTGCTCGTTTGTGACTCGAGAGGGTGATCTCTTTGAAGGCTAATGAAATCCGAGAGTTGAGTCCTGACGACGTTGCGAAGCGGATGCAGGAGGCTCGACAAGAGCTGTTCAATCTGCGCTTCCAGCACGCCACGGGAGCGCTCGAGAATACGTCCCGGTTGACGTTGGTCAAGCGCGAACTCGCGCGGCTGCTGACGATCCAGGGCGAGCAGGCAGAACAGCAGGAAGGTGGAGCACGGTGAGCGACGAGAACGAGACCCCAGACGTGGAGGAGACTCCCGTCGAGGAAGCCGCTCCTGTGGAAGCTGCCGCCGAGGAGACTCCTGTCGAGGAGGCTGCTCCCGAGGCCGCTGCCGAAGAGGCTGCTCCTGAAGCTGCTGCTGAAGAGGCACCTGCTGAAGAGGCTGCTCCTGAGGCCGCTGCCGAAGAGGCTGCTCCTGAGGCCGCTGCTGAAGAGACACCTGCTGAAGAGGCACCTGCTGAAGAGGCACCTGCTGAAGAGGCACCTGCTGAAGAGGCTGCTCCTGTCAAAGAGAAGAAGAAGCGCGGTCCGCGCTCGCCCCGTCCGCGCCGTGTGCGCACGACGGCTGCCGAGCGCGCCGAGCTTCGCAAGCAGTCGGCCGCTGCGCGCAAGCGTCGTCGCGGCGAGTCCAAGGGTGGCGCCTATGTGCGCACGCCGGCGGAGGAGACCGAAGCTGGCCGTCGCCGAGAGCGTCGTGGCGTTGTCACGTCGAATAAGTCGGAGCAGACCATCACGGTCCGCGTCGACGTCCTCAAGGCACACCCGAAGTACAAGAAGATCATGCGCCGCTCGATGACGTTGCACGCGCACGACGAGAAGAATGCCGCCAACATTGGCGACACCGTTCGCGTCGTCGAGACCCGTCCGCTGTCCCGCACGAAGCATTGGCGCCTAGTCGAGATCGTTGAGGTGGCCAAGTGATCCAGCAGGAATCCCGACTCCGCGTGGCCGATAACACCGGCGCTCGCGAGATCCTCTGCATCCGTGTTCGCGGCGGCTCGCACCGTCGTTATGCACGTGTGGGGGACATCATCATCGCCACCGTCAAGCAGGCAACGCCGCATGGTGCCGTCAAGAAGGGTGAGGTCGTCCACGCTGTGGTCGTTCGCACCACGAAGGCGCACCACCGTGATGACGGTACGAACATTCGCTTCGACGACAATGCTGCCGTGATCATTGATCCCGCCGGCAACCCCCGTGGAACGCGTATCTTTGGACCCGTCGCCCGTGAGCTGCGCGAGCGCAACTTCATGCGCATCGTCTCGCTCGCACCGGAGGTGCTCTGATGAGTAGCATCGGCATCAAGACGGGTGACACGATCGAGGTCGTGACCGGTAAGGATCGCGGCAAGCGCGGCAAGGTGCTCGCTGCCGACCCCACAACCGCTCGCGTGATCGTTGAAGGTCGCAACATTGCCAAGCGCCACACGAAGCCGCGCCCTGTGCCGGGTTCGGGTGGTCAGCAGATGGCGCCAGGTGGCGTGCTCGATCTAGAGGCACCGCTGCGCCGTTCGAACGTGATGCTCGTCTGCCCGTCCTGTGACCAGGCAACACGCATCGGTAAAAAGGTGGGCGACGGACGTACTGTCCGCGTCTGCAAGAAGTGCGGAAACGACATCGATAAATGACCGACACTGCTACACACATTCCTCGGCTGAAAGAGCGCTACGAGCGCGAAATCAAGGCACGCCTGATCGAGAAGTTCGAATACACCTCCTCGATGCAGGCTCCCAAGATGATGAAGATCACGCTGAACATGGGCGTGTCCGACGCGAAGACCGACTCCAAGGCACTCGAGCATGCAGTCGCGCAGTTGACTCAGATCGCGGGTCAGAAGCCGATCGTGACGATCGCTCGCAAGTCGATCGCCGGCTTCAAACTGCGAGAAGGTATGCCGATTGGCTGCAAGGTTACGTTGCGTGGCGAGTCGATGTGGGAGTTCTACGATCGCCTCGTCGCCATCGCGCTTCCGCGCATCCGTGACTTCCGGGGCATCAGCCCCAAGTCGTTTGACGGTCGCGGCAACTTCTCGCTCGGCATCCGGGAGCAGATCATCTTCCCGGAAATTGATTACGATCGGATCGACCAGATCCGTGGCATGGATATCACCATCACTACGACCGCGGCAACCGACGAGGAAGCACGAGAACTGCTTCGCGAACTCGGCATGCCGTTCCGAGAGGCCTGAGTCAGGATATGGCAAAGACTGCCCTGCGCATGAAGGCCGCTCGCCCGGCCAAGTACAAGGTTCGCGCGTACTCGCGCTGCCAGAAGTGTGGCCGGCCACGTGCCGTCTACAAGAAGTTCGGCCTGTGCCGCATCTGCCTTCGGCAGCTTGCGCATGAGGGCGTAATCCCCGGAATGACAAAGTCGAGCTGGTAGCACCATGGTCAACGATCCCATCGCAGACATGCTGACCCGCATCCGCAACGCCAATACGGCGCTGCACGACAAGGTCATCATGCCGTCCTCGCGTAACAAGCGCGAGATCGCCCGCATCCTCCTTGAGGAGGGCTACATCGTTTCGTGGTCCGAAGAGGCCGCGAAGCCGCAGCCACTGCTCGTGGTCGAGCTGAAGTACGGCCGTAATCGTGAGCGCGTGATCTACGGCCTCAAGCGTGTTTCGAAGCCTGGTCGGCGCATGTACGCGCCGAAGGACCGGTTGCCCCGCGTCCTTGGTGGCCTCGGAACGGCCATCATGTCCACCTCTACTGGCGTCTGCACCGCGTCCGAGGCCGCTAAGCGCGGCGTCGGTGGCGAAGTGCTGTGCTTCATCTGGTGATCTCATGAGTCGAATTGGCCGCCGCATCATTAACGTTCCATCCGGAGTCACGATTGAGGTCGCCCCTGGGCGCGTCACCGTGACGGGCCCGAAGGGCACGCTCGAGCAGAACATCAACGCCGACATGAAGATCGTTGTCGACGAGGGTGTCATCACGATCGAGCGCCCGACTGACCGTCCGAATCACCGTGCGCTCCACGGGCTCACGCGCTCCCTCGTCGCCAATATGGTTGAGGGTGTCGCGAACGGGTACGAGAAGCAGCTCGAGATTCAGGGCGTCGGCTACCGTTGTCAGGCACAGGGCAAGAACCTCGAGCTCGCGCTCGGGTACTCGCACGCTGTCAAGTACATCGCGCCTGAGGGAATCGAGTTCGAGGTGCCGCAGCCCACGCAAATCATCGTGCGCGGCATTGACAAGCAGCGCGTCGGCCAGGTCGCCGCGGAAATCCGAAAGCTCCGCCCACCGGAGCCGTACAAGGGCAAGGGCATCCGCTACGTCGGGGAGCACGTCGCTCGAAAGGTCGGCAAGCGCGCGTAGCGCACGGAAGACACCATGAGCAAGCTCACTCCAGCAGAAGCACGTCAGCGCCGCCACCGTCGGGTGCGCGGCAAGATCACCGGCACCGCCGAGCGTCCGCGCTTGGCCGTATTCCGGTCCAACAGCGATGTCTACGTCCAGGTCATCGACGACGTG
>CAXNNM010000136.1:0-3589 GCA_964203735.1 Gaiellales bacterium
CTCGTGGTGGACGAGTCGGAGAAGGCCTTCGCGAATATCTACTCCACGGCGGTCTCCGTCCGCAACCTCGCACCCCGCGCTCCCCAGGTTCCGATCGCGATCGTGATTGGGATCATCGTCACGATCGGCGCACTGACCATCTCGCTCGACCGTTTCTTCGATTTCCTCTACCTGCTCGGCGCGGTTTTCGTCCCCCTCTTTGGTGCGGTCTTTGCCGATCGCTTGCGTCCCGTAGCGCCGATCGCGACCGTCACAGCGTGGCTCGTTGGCTTCCTCGTCTACGAGTGGCTCAGCCCCACCCGCCTGCTCGGTCTCGCCGACCACATCACGCCACCGTTCGATAGCGCACTCGGCGCCACGCTCCCCGCCTTTATTGTGGCCGGCCTGATTCGGCTCCTCTGGCCGCGATCAGCTTCCTAATGGGGTCAGACCCTTTTAGGAAATTAGAGTCCGCTCGATTGCTCGGGTAGGTGATCTAACTTCCTAAAAGGGTCTGACCCCAATAGAAAGTTGATCGTTAGCGCGTACCCCAGAGGCGGTCGCCCGCATCGCCGAGCCCGGGCACGATGAAGCCCTTCTCGTTGAGGCACTCGTCGAGGGCTGCAACGTGAATCGCAACGTCGGGATGATCTGCGTGCATGCGCTCGACACCCTCGGGAGCGGCAATCAGCGAGAGCAACTTGACGGTGTGCGCTCCACGGTCTTTGCAGACCTGTGCCGCGTAGGACGCCGAGCCACCGGTCGCGAGCATTGGATCGATGATCAACATCAGGCGATCGCCAAGGTCCTTCGGCAGCTTTTCGTAGTACGAGACGGGCTGGAGCGTGTCCTCGTCGCGGTACATGCCGAGAAAGCCAACGCGCGCGACGGGGATCATTGCGAGTACACCGTCGAGCATGCCGACGCCAGCGCGCAGGATCGGCACGACGCCAACCTTCTTGCCGGTCACCTTGTGTCCGATCGTGTCTTTGATCGGCGTCGTCACGGTCACGTCCTCAAGTTCGAGATCGCGCGTCGCCTCGTAGGCGAGTACGCCAGCGAGCTCGGACGAAAGAGCCCGAAAATCGCGTGTCGAGGTGGATGCATCGCGAAGCAATGCGACCTTGTGTTGGACCAGTGGGTGGTCGCAAATCTGGAGAACCGGCTGCTGCATAACGCCATGCTACCCGCTCACGAGCGGGACTAGAAGCGCCGATCTGGTCGCATCGGCGCAACCCATGCCGGAGCGACACCATCGAGGATCATGTCGGCAAGCAACGCGCCCGTCGATGGTGCGAGCGTGACACCAAGCATGCCGTGTCCGGTGGCGAGATAGAGGCCGTCATGTCCCGGCACCGGGCCGAGCAATGGCAGCGAGTCGGGGGTCGCGGGTCGGAAACCTGCCCACCCCTCCACACTCGTCTCGCTCGTCGACGGATGCCAGTCCGCGAGGTACGAACACGCGTCCTTGACAACAACATCGAGCCGGCGCTTGTCGATCGTCAGATCCTTGCCCGGCAGCTCGAAGACACCGGCAATGCGTACGCCCTCCTCAAAGCCCGAGACACCGATCTTCGATTCCGTCATATACAGCGCCTGTGACGGGCGGATGCCCTCGCCTCGCAGCGTGATCGAGTAGCCCTTGGCCGGAACGATTGGCACCTCGATGCCGAGTGGCTTGAGGAGCGCTGGGCTCAACGCACCGGTCGCCACGATCACGCGGTCAGCGTTGATCGGTCCCGTGTTGGTGTCGATCTCCCAGCCGGACGCCGTTGGTCGCATGCCCTTAACCGTCGTCTGCTCGAGGACGGTGTGCCCAAGCTCGACGATTCGGTCTGCAAGCCCGCGCATCAGCGTCTGCGGCTGTACGTAGCGGTCGATCGTCGTGCGCACCACATACTTGACCTGCTCGCCGATCGCGGGCTCGATCTTGCGCGCCTCTTCTGGCGTGAGCGTCTCGATCTGTCCTTCGAAGCCGACCTTCTTGAGATCTTCGAAGACGGGCGCAAACCAGGCGATCCCCTTCTCGGTCTTGCCGAGCGTGAGGATACCCCCGGCGTGCATTTCGAAAGAGATACCGTCGGCCTGATAGGCATCGAGCACTTCGAACGTGCGGCGATTGAGATTATGGAGCGCCTCGACGCCTCGAAGAAAACGTTCGCGCGTTGCCGCTCCCCGAAAAGCCCACAGCCAGCGCAACCAGCGCGTATCAAGCTCGGGGCGAATCACCAGCGCGCCGTTGGGGTCGAATGCGCTCTTGAGACCCATCGCGAGGGTACCGGGCGAGGCGAGCGGAAACGAGATCGTCGGCGAGACCCAACCAGTATTGCCCTTCGAAGCGCCCTCGCCGATCACGCCGCGTTCGATCACGACGACTTCGACGCCGCGCTTAGCCAACGACCAGCCACAGGCCAGTCCCACCACTCCGCCGCCGATGATCGCTACGCGCATGCGGTCACCATAGCGACAGGCGATGGCGTCAGGTCGCGACGAGACCCGGCGCCAGGTCGTCGATCCCGGTGCGGGCGCTGACCAGGCAGGTCCGGCAGGCCGAGGCAGTCTCGATGATGTTCGGCCGCCCGGGTCGCTCGCCGCGCACGTTCGCGTGCGCCAGCTCGTAGGCAGCGGCTTCGTACTGGTACAACAGACGCCGCGCGTCCCGCCCGGCACGGCGTGCCTGCCGCCGCATGCGCCCGCGCGTGCGGCCCCCGGCAATCAACTGCGCGTAGGCGGCCTGGGTGAGCGTGCCGCGCTCGACCTCCTGCTCCAGCCCCTCGCGGATAATGCGACGCTCGCGTCGTGCACCCGCGATCAGCAGCACAATCCCGATCACGGCAAGCGGCAGGTAGCCCGCGAGGTACGCAATCGGCGCGGCGCCGAGGCCGGCCGAGAGATTCCACAGGGCGTGCAGGATCACGGCGAGCAGCAGCCCCACGAGCACGATCGCAATCTTGCCGGCACGCCCACCGCGTCGCTTGATCGCGATGCCCAGCGCGATGCCGGTCATGGCGGTGAAGATCGGATGGCAGAGCGGCGTCACGAGTCCGCGCAGCACGAAGACCGTGGTCAGTTCGCCGAGTCCACCTTCGTTCCAGGCGGCCGCGTAGTAGAGGATGTTCTCGATGGTGGCGAACCCGAGCGCCACCCATGCGGCGTAGACGATGCCGTCGTGCACGCCGTCGATGAAGCCGGGGCGCCGACGGATCACGAACAGCAGCGCCAGCGCCTTGGCTCCCTCCTCCACGATCGGTGCGGATGCCACCGCGGAAGCGTCTTCGCCAAATGCGAGCCCCACGGCGGTATTGATCACGAGCGCGATGAAGGTGGCCGCACCGGCACCCCACAGAAACGTGCGTACGAGCAGGCGCGTCGGTTCCGGCTCGAAGCGATCGAGGCGCAGCAGGATGGCAGCCACGAGCGGCACCGGCACGAACGCCAGCAGCAGACCCAACCCAACGGGTATGACCCCATCAAGCGCCGTGATTGCGAGCACCAGCACGAGCAGCAGCGCGGGCAAAAGCACACCTTCCGCGCGCAGCGCGCGCAGCGACCGGCGCTGACGGCGCATGACCAACGCAATCTTCTCCGGCACCTCCGGTGCCACGTCAGT
>CAXNNM010000137.1:0-3529 GCA_964203735.1 Gaiellales bacterium
GTCCTCCCTGGAGCAGCGCATTGAATGGCCCACGAAATGGGTAGGGAGGACATGACATCCGCGCGGTTGTGGTGTCCTCCCTTGGATCGCGAGCGGCTCCGGATTGCGCCGAGCGCGACAGCACTCTCGAAGTCGCGATTGCGCCTTCCTGATTGGAGCTGTCTCTGCTCCGTCAACGAGGCTCGCCTATGGAACCGGCGAGGCGAGGATGTGTTCGCGCGTCAACCGTTCGGCCAGCTCGGCATCGCCACTCTCGATGGCTGCGAGGATTGCTGCATGCTGATCGGCGTAGGCCGCGACCACTGTGGCATCGGACGCCTGTGCCGCGTAGATAGATTGCCCAACTGTGCGCACCCAGAGCGTTTCGGCGAAGCGGTCGAGGTGAGGATTACCGGCGGCTGCCACGAGCGCCAAGTGGAAGGCCCGATTAGCCGCGAAGCCCTCATCGTCCGCGCGTGCTGCACGCTGCTCGGCGATTGCCGCACGCATCGCTTCGACACCGCTCGTTGACGGACGCTCCGCCGCGAGGCGGGCAGCGGCTGGCTCGAGAGCGAGACGCGCCTCCCAAAACGCCACCTGATCATCGTGCCGCAGGGCCGTCACAATCGCGCCACGGTTTGGCTCGAGCTCGACCAAGCCGTCCGCGGCCAAGAGTCTCATCGCTTCGCGTAGCGGTGTCCGCGAAATACCCAACTCCTCGGCCAACACCTCCTGCCGCAGGCGCGTTCCTGGAGGAATCTCTCCCGTGCGAATCCGTTCGCGCAGGATGTCGCATGTCTGTTCGACCATGCTGGAAGCGACGACGCGACTGTTCGGCATGACTAGAGGCTACCCGGTCGCGCTACGGCTGTAGACGCATCCGCGACCAGCGTTGCCCATCAAGCGTGTACGAGAGACGATCGTGCATGCGGCCCATCCGGCCCTGCCAAAATTCGATCGCGGTCGGCTGCACGGAATAGCCACCCCACCAGGGTGGAACCGGCACGTCCTCACCAGGATGAGCGGCATCGGCTGCAGCAAACTGTTTTTCGAGCTCCTCACGGCTCTCAATCGACTTACTCTGGTTCGAGGCCCAGGCGCCAATTCGGCTCTCGCGTGGTCGAGCCGCAAAGTAGGCAGCGGTCTCCTCGGCACTCGTCTCCACGATCGTGCCTTCGATTCGGACCTGGCGCTCGAGCGGCTCCCACCAGAACACCAGGGCCACCCGGGGATTCGCGGCGATCTCGTTCCCTTTACGACCCATCCGGTTGGTGTAGAAGACGAACGATCCGTCGTCGTCAACCTCTTTAAGCAGCACCATACGGGCCGAAGGTGCACCATCCGCGCCAACGGTTGCGAGCGTCATGGCGTTGGGTTCGAGGATCGCGCCCGACCCACGCGCCGTCCCAATCCACGCCATAAACAGGTCAATCGGGTTGTCTCCGGCGGCCGTCTCGGACAGCTCGCCGTTGCGGTAGGCAACACGCAGCTCATGAAACGCCATTACCAGCCTCCTCGTCGTCGTGGGATCGCTCTTCGACTAAGTTTATGACTCGTAACGCTGATTCTTCGACCGCGAGGTTTGAGACGTCGATGACGGGGCAGCCAAGCTTACGAAAGACGCTCGTGCAGTCGTCGAGTTCCTCGAGAATCTTGGCCAGGTCCGCGTAGTTATTGCGCGCGCGCCCACCCATCGCACGCAGCCGACGACCACGGATGCGCTGCAATCGTTCGGGGTCAATCGTGAGCCCAACGATCTTGGCGCGATCGATCCGGAATAGCTGCTGCGGCGGCTCGACGGCCGGCACCAAGGGAATGTTCGCCGTCTTGTAGCCGAGGTAGCCGAGGTACATCGAGAGCGGTGTTTTGCCAGTACGTGAGACACCGACGATCACGATGTCGGCCTCGTCGAGCCCCTCACCCGAGAGACCATCGTCGTGCTTGACGGCAAACTCCATCGCTGCCACGCGCTTGAAGTAATCGATCTCCAACGCCACGGGACGCCCCGGCACGAGTTCGGCTTGGCTGCCCGACGCCTGCTGCAACGCCTCAAGCGGAGCGCCGAGCAGATCGCACGACGGTAGACCATGACGCTCGCAGAGTTCGGTCGCTCGGTCGCGCAGATCACGATCGATCAGCGTAAAAAAGACCGCTGCCTTAATCGGACCTCGCATTTTGGAAAAGGCAGCCTGCAACCCATCAATCGTGGTGACACGCGGATGACGAACGATCTTGACGGGCGACGCAGAGAACTGGGCATGCACGGCGCGCGCAACGCGCGAGGCCGTATCGCCCGTGGAGTCCGAGACGATATGGATCTCGACAGGCTGGTCGCTCATCGCTGCAGTTTCGTGAGGTCGCCGATAGGTTGGAAGGCCGCCAGCGCATCGCGCAGCAGGCGCACGCGGTTGGCTCGCACCGCGGGATCTTCTGCGAGCACCATGACGCCGTCAAACAGCGCGTCGACTGCCGGCGCGAGCGACGCGGCCTCGCGCAGTGCGACGTCCGGATCGGACTCGGCGGCAATGCGCGGCGCGAGCGTCGCGATGGCCTCCGCGAGCGCTTGCTCCGACGCGTCGCTCAGCAATGCAGGTTCAACGGCATCCGCCGCTGCCTCCTTCTCGACGATGCGACTACAGCGCGTGACAGCCGCATGGGTCCCGGCCAACTCGGCCGTATCGGCAGCTGCGTGCAATGCCTGGGCGAGCGCCGCATGTCGCGCCGGATCGACATGGCCAGCACCACGAGCGGCACGCTGCACATCGACAGGCACCCCGGCATCGCCGAGCGCCTGATCAACACGATCGAGGATGAACGGCACCACGATCTCGGCTGTTGCGCTCGCGTCAAGCTCGAGGTCGGCGGTTTGGGTGACCAGCAACGCATGCGTCTCAGCGACGAGGGCGGGCAGGTCGAGAGCGAGGCCGTAACGCGACTGAATTTCGACAATGCCCGCAGCGGCTCGGCGCAAGGCGTACGGATCGCGCGACCCAGTTGGGCGCTCGCCAATCGCGACCACGCCCACGAGTTGGTCGAAGCGATCGGCCAAGGCGAGCAGTGCACCAGGCAGCGTCTCGGGCACGGGCCGCCCAGCACCATCGGGCAGGTACTGCTCGCGAATTGCGAGTGCTACTGCTTCTGGCTGACCCGCCGCGCGGGCGTACTCCATGCCCGTTTCGCCCTGCAGTTCGGCAAACTCACCGACCAACGTGGAGGCAAGGTCGGCCTTCGCCAGACGCGCAGCCTCGAGGGCATGCCCGCGATCGTCACCCGCAATGTCGGCACCGTCTGCAACCGCCGCGACGAGCGCCTCCAGGCGCGCCGTGCGAGCGGCCAGCGTGCCGAGGCGCTGGTGATAGGTGATGCGATCGAGCTCGGCGGCCATCGCCTCGATGCCGCGGGCCCGATCTTTCGCGAGCGAAAAGACCGCATCGTCGAGGCGACCAGCGAGCACGCGCTCGTTGCCAGCACGCACCATCTCATCGGCGTCCGGGTGTGAGTTAACGACGGTCAGGAAGGCGGGTCGTAGGCTGCCCGTCGAGCCGCGCAA
>CAXNNM010000138.1:0-3503 GCA_964203735.1 Gaiellales bacterium
ACCTGGTCTTCTTCCACGACGACCGCAATCGCGCCGGCAGCGGTGGCTGCCTCGATGTGGTCGACGCCTCCTCGGATTGCAATAAAGAGATCGCCGGGCTCAACCAGCCGCGAATCAATCGCGATACCGGTGGCACGGACCTGTGGATCGCCACGCATCACAAGCGATGCCGGCACATCCACGAGCTTGAGGGGAATCACGCCAGCACCTCTCGTGCAACCACGCGATCGTCGAATGGAGTGATCACGCCACCGCTGTCTTGCCCTTGTTCATGGCCCTTGCCGGCGATCAGGACAACGTCGCCTGGGCCGGCCAACTCGATCGCTCGAGCGATCGCAGTGCGACGGTCCAACTCGACGTCGATGCCTCCGTCGACACCGGCGAGCGCCTCGTCGACAATCGCCTGCGGATCCTCCGAGCGAGGGTTGTCTGACGTGATGATCACGTGGTCGGCCAACGAGCAGGCGACGCGTGCCATCTCGGGTCGCTTGCCGCGATCACGATCGCCGCCGCAGCCGAACACGACAATCACGCGGCCCGTCGCCAGCTCGCGCACTGCGCGCAAGACATTGGCGAGCGCATCTGCTGTGTGTGCGTAGTCAACGATCACTGCAAATGACTGGTCATCACTGACGACTTCGAGGCGACCCGGTACACCCGAAACTCCGGCGAGCCCCGCCACGATGGACTCAATGTCAATGCCGGCGAGTCCAGCCGTGCTAGCGGCCGCAAGCGCATTTTCGACATTGAACATCCCTACGAGCTCGGTCTGCACGTCGGCGTTCCCCCATGGGCTGCAGAGACGAAACTGCGTGCCGTTGGGGCCGAGCGCAATCTGCTCGGCGCGTACCTCGGCAGCTGTTGCCTCGATGCCATAGCGGAGGTCGGACGAGAGTTGGCAGCCGTAGTCGTCGTCGGCGTTCGTGGCAGTCGGGCAGCGGCCGTCGAAGAGCAAGGCCTTGGCGGCGAAGTAGGACTCCATGCTCGAGTGATAATCGAGGTGATCGCGCGTCAGGTTCGTAAAGGCCGCTGCGGCGAAGGCGACACCCCCCACTCGCTCCTGCTCGAGCGCGTGCGACGAGACTTCCATCGCGCACGCAGTGTCTCCAGCATCGACCATGCGGCGAAAATCACGGTGGAGATCGATCGCCTCTGTGGTCGTGCGAACCGCGGCCTTGCTCTGGCCACCAATCCGTCGTTCAATCGTTCCGAGCAGTCCTGTTTGCCGTCCTGCTGCAGTGAGAATCGCGTGTTGGAGGTAGGCGGTGGTCGTCTTCCCGTTCGTGCCGGTCACGGCGAGTACACAGAGTTGACGCGATGGGCGCCCGAAAAACGTGTCAGCGAGCGGTCCCATCTGCGAACGGGTCGATGCGACGACAACCTGTGGCACGGCGATCGGCACCTCGCGCTCGACAACGAGAGCAACTGCACCAGCCGCGACGGCGGCCTCTGCGTGGTCGTGCCCATCCGTGCTGGCGCCTGGAGCACAGAAGAACAATGTCCCGTCTGCGACTCGTCGCGAGTCGTACGCAAGGTCGACGACGTCAACTCCAGCAATTGGGAGTGTCGTGCCCCGCGCTAGAACGGGACCGAGGAGGTCCGTGAGCAGCACTATGAGCCAAATCCTAGTCCGCCTGCCCCGCGGATTCCCAGTTCTGGTGTCCAGAGTCGTTCGGCACCAGTTGCGGCGGGCATGCCTACTCCGCTGCGGTGTCGGGACGATCCTGCTGTACGCCAAGTGCAATCAGGGCTCGCTCGGTCAGTTTCGCGAACGCAGGTCCGGCAACTTCGCCACCGTAGTACTGTCCACCGCGCGGTTGGTCGACCATGATCAGCGTCAAGACCCGTGGATTTTTAACCGGCGCGAAGCCGACGAACCAGGCGAGGTAGCGGTGGTCGGAGTACGTGCCGTCCTTGTCAATCTTCTTCGTGGTACCGGTCTTGCCTGCCACGGAGTAGCCCGGGATCTGTGCCGCCGAGCCCGTTCCTTGGTCCGAAACAACGCCCTCCAGCATGCCCGCGAGCGTGTTCGCCGCGCGCCTTGGCATGACGCGTTGCTGCTTCAGCCCAACCGGGCCTTGACCGTCAATGCGTGTCACGAGGTGAGGCGTAGTTTGGATGCCACCGTTCGCGATCGTGGCGTAGAGCTGAGCAATCTGGATCGGTGTGGTGGCGATGCCGTGCCCAATCGGAATGTTCAGCGGCGACGTTCCCGACCAGTCTTTGTAGGCCGGCACGATGCCCGCCACTTCTCCTGGTAGGTCGATGCCGGTTGGCTCGCCGAAGCCGAACCGACCGATCCACTCTGCCAGGATGCTGTCGCGCGACCCCGATGTCGACAGGTGCTCGTAGGCAAGCTTGGCAACGCCAATGTTGGACGACATTCGTAGCGCCTCAGTCGCTGTCTTGACACCAGGATCGGGGTGAGAGTCGCGCAGGATTCCGTCGTACAACTGCCACTCGGAGCCGACATCGACGGTGGTCGATGGCGAGATGCGTCCCGTTGCGAGCCCTGCGCCAAGCGTCACCGCCTTAAAGGTCGAACCGGGCTCATAGACGTCGGTGATCGCGCGTAGGCGGACCTGATCCGCAGTCGCCTGCCGAAAGTCACCGTCTGCGGGTGCGGGCGCCGACGCCATCGCGAGGATCTCGCCGGTCTTCGGGTCCATCACGACAGCAGTCACGGCTTTCGCGCGGTAGGCCGTACGCGTCTCCACCGTCACGCCCTCGGCTTCGATCTGGACCTGACGGTCGAGCCCAGTGCTAATCGTGTGCCCCGGGCGCATCGCTTGCTGGCTAATCACGCTGATGGCGTTGCCGGCCGGATCTTCACTGCGTACTTCGAGACCATTGGTGCCACGCAAGATTTTGTCGTACTGCAGCTCGAGCCCAGCGAGCCCCTTGCCTTCGAGATCCGTTACGCCAATTACGGGAGCGGCAATAGCACTGGGATAGACGCGTCGGTCTTCCGGCGTAAAGTCGAGTCCCACAATACCCATCGCCTGTACGCGCTTGGCGGCAGCGGCTGGCACTTGCCGCGCGAGATCGACGTGCGCAGGTCCGCTCGTTTGAAGCCGCTGCATGATCGTGTCGGGCGATTCGCCACTGGCTTCAGCGACCGCTGCCACGACCCGGGCGGGATCCGTAATCATCGCCGTCGTTGCACCAATCGTGCTGGCCTGTTCCGTGAGCGCAAGGCGATACCCGTCACGGTCGAGGATCGCGCCTCGAGGTGCGGCGGTGACAAGCTCAACGCGATGCTGACCAGTTGCCCGCGTGGAGTACCAATCACCGTCGACCACCTGCATCTGCACGGCACGACCAAGGCAGATCACGAGAAACAGCGCGGCTGCCACCAGCAACCAGCGGATTCTTCGCTCCGGCGGGGGAAGCGGACGCTGACGTGTCGAGCGACGCGGCGTTCGAGGGGGAGCAGAGCGCGTGGCCACGTGAGTGAGTCTGCTAATCCTTCGGAATGCTGATCGGCAGCGTTCGCATGGCCT
>CAXNNM010000139.1:0-3414 GCA_964203735.1 Gaiellales bacterium
ATCGCGGCTGCGCTGATTATGGCCTCGGTCTTCTTCGCCTTCATGACCGGCGTCGACCGCACGATTAAGGAGTTTGGCCTGGCACTCGGCCTGGCGATCATCCTTGACGCCTTCGTGATCCGCCTAACGCTCGTCCCCGCACTGATGTACCTGCTCGACGGCAAGGCCTGGTACATCCCGCGCTGGCTCGACAAGATCCTGCCCCGCCTGACGATCGAAGCGCCAAACGACAAGTAGTCCAGCGTGGGCGAATGTCCAGAAGGGGCCAGACCCTATCTGGACATTCGCCTTGGTTCGACAACGTCGGGTCGCGCCTGACAGCCGAGGCGCTAAGCGACACGTAGTCAGTGTTCGTGAATGTCCAGAAGGGGCCAGACCCTATCTGGACATTCGCCTTGGTTCGACAATGTCGTGTCACGCCTGCTCGTCGTAGAGCGGACGCTCAGGCCCCGGCGGCCTCGGCCTTGCGGTTGGCGCGGACGCTGGCGAGAATGCCGATCGCCAGAATCGTCAAAATCACGGCGAGGCTGATCAGCGGCGGCATGTGGTACCAGTGCGAGATGATCATCTTGAAGCCGACCCAGCCCAGCACGATTGCGAGCGTCGGCTGAAGATAGATAAAGCGCTCGAGCGAAGTGGCGATGGCGAAGTAGAGCGTTCGCAGACCGAGCAGTGCGAAGGCGTTCGCAGCAAGCACGATGAAGGGGTCGTCCGTGATTGCGTAGATCGCCGGCACCGAGTCGACGGCGAACATCAGGTCGAAAAATGCGAGTGCCACGAAGGCGACGAAGAGCGGCGTGAAGAGGCGCTTGCCCTTCTCTTTGACCGTCATCGACGAGCCGCGGAAATCTTCGGTGAGCGGAAGCACGCGGCGCATCAGCCCGAGGATGCGGCTGTCCGCAGGGTGCTCAGTTGTGTCGGTGTGCCGCGCCATGCGGATGCCGGTGATGATCAGGAAGGTACCGAAGATGAACGGCATCCACCAAAAGGCCTCGAGGAGTGCGCCCCCAATGGCGATGAGAATGCCGCGCAGGACAATCGCCATGATTACGCCCCAGAACAAGGCGCGATAGCGGAGCTCATTTGGTACAGCAAGCGCTGCAAATAGGATTGCGAAAACGGCGACGTTATCAATCGAGAGGCTGTACTCGACGAGGTACCCCGTAAAGAACTCCGTGCCGACGGTCGGTCCGAGCATCACCCAGATGGCGACGCCGAAGGCAAGCCCGATCCCACCCCAGATACCGGTCCAGATGAACGCCTCTCGCGTGGGGATTGCCTTGTCGCTCTTGTGGAACACGAACAGATCGAGAACGAGCGCCGTGATCACGACGACGGGCAGAGCAATCCAAAGCAGCGTGGCGTTATCCATCAGTATGTTCCCCTCATCATGCCTGCACTTTTCTGCTCCACCTAAACGGAGCGAGCGCTAGTTGTGTGGATGTCACAAAGGGGTCATGTCACATAAGGGTCTGACCCCTTTGTGACATTCGCCAGCGCTACTTGAGGCCTTGGCGTGCTTCGCGCACGAGCGCGACGCACTCGGGGTAGATCACGGTGATGGCGGCACGGAGTTGCGCGGCCTGCTCTTCGGCGGTGCCAGACGGAGTGACTTGCGCGATTGCAGCGGTCGTCATCTGGACGGCAAGGTGAATGGCGTTGTCGGCAAAGGCGACGCTCTGGCTCTCCTGAGCCTGCTCGGCCATCTGTCGCATCGCATTCTGCAGCTCTTCCGGATCGAACATGCCGCCGCCAAAACCAAAAGGATTTTCTGTCATATCCGGATCCTACTTTGCTTCTGTCAGTCGTGCGGTCCAAATGTAGACCGGCTCGACGGGAGGACCATCGGCGATGCCGAGCCTGTTGATCTTTTGCAGCGTCTCCGTTGAGGAGGCATCGAGGACGTGGCCGACGACGGCGTAGAGTGGCTCGAGGGCCGCAGCTCCGGCTTCGGTTGAGACGATGATGAACTGCGAGCCAGCCGTGCCGTCCGGCTCGTTGCCCGCCTTCGCCATTGCGACGTCACCATTGCGATAGGCGTAGTCACTCGGCGGCGGGGTCTGGACGGTGTAGCCGGGTCCACCGGCGCCCGTGCCAGCAGGATCGCCACCTTGGATGACAAAGTTCGGCACGACACGATGGAAGGTCAGGCCGTCGTAGTAGCCCGAGCGGACGAGTGCAGCGAACGAGGCCGAGGCATCACCGCCGATCTTGGTATCGACGTCCATCACGATCGAGCCACACGAGGTGACCATCGTGATCGTCCATGGGCCCGTGCCCTTGAGTGGCGTGGGGGGTGCCTCCGTGTAGATCGTGCGGGTCGTTTCGGAGGCCGGTGGAGCCTGATGGTTACAGCCATCCTTCCCATACTTGAGGTTTGGTGCTGCGGCCGTCGCGGCGGGAGGCTCCTGCACGGTCGACGTGGGGGCACTCTCTTCACCAAGGCTGCAGCCAGCGCTGAGCAGAGCGACGCTCGCGATCAGTCCGAGTGCGACACGGCGCATCAGGCAAGACTCTCTGGGGTGGCGGCGAGGCAGTACGCAGCCAGCAGTGCGGCGGTGCCTTCGAGGTCGTTGAGGTCGCAGACCTCGGCCGGGGAGTGCATGTGACGCAGCGGAATGCCAATCAGCGCGGCGCGTAGACTGCGGACGGCATGCAGGGCGTTGTCGACGTCGGTATGCGTCGAGCCGCCCGGCATTGCCTCCATGCCGTAGACGATGTCGTTGGCCTTGGCGGCTGCCTCGAGCGCCGCAACGACGCCCTCGTCGAGGCCGAGACCGCGCGTGACCACGGGGCCCTTGCCGAGCGCCTGCGGGCCGGTGTCGCCCTTGTTGATCATCGGCACATCGGCCGCGTGCGTGACGTCGATCACGATTGCAACGGCGGGTGCCACGCGATCGGTGACGAGGCGCGCACCATCGCCAAGCGTCTCTTCGAGGACACAGCCGGTTGCCACGACGCGCACCTTCGGTGAGCCAGCCTGCACACGTCGAAGCGCCTCGAGGGCCGCCCACGCGCCAACGCGATCGTCGAGTGCACGAGACGTTAGACGCGTGCCTGCCAGCATGATTGGCGCCGAACCGACGATGGCGTCGTCGCCAACCCGGACAAGGCTCCGAGCGTGCTCGCCGTCGGTTGCGCCGATGTCAATCCAGAGATCCTTCATCTGCGTGCCCGACGTGCGCTCATCGCCCTTCTGCAGGTGGATTGGCACGCTGCCAATCACCCCAGGAATGTCTCCATTGCTGGTGCGGACGCTGACGGTCTGGCCGACCAGCACGCGCGGGTCCCAGCCGCCGAGGCCACGAATACGCAGCACGCCTTCGTCCTCGATATGCGTGACGATGACGCCGATCTGGTCGATATGACCGAGCAGCAATACGGTCGGGGCGTCGTCGGGACCAACGCTCGCCA
>CAXNNM010000140.1:0-3393 GCA_964203735.1 Gaiellales bacterium
TTGGTGCGCGGAACATGATCACGATTTCCACACTGATTGCCGTCCCGGCCATCGCCGCTGTGGTGCTCCTCGTCGTGCCGTTTGCGCGACAGGCCGCGGGCTATCTTGCCTTGCTCGTCTCGCTGGCGGTGTTGGGCGCTGTGATTGGCTTTATCTACCGTTTCGAGCCGGTTGCGGGCTATCAGTTCGCCGACAACGTCTCGTGGATCGAGCCGCTGGGTGTGCGGTGGCATGTCGCCGTCAATGGCGTCTCGCTCGCGATGATTGCCGTCACCGCGCTGATCACCACCTGCGCGCTTGGCTTTGCCTTGTGGGCGAAGCGCGATCGCTCGCACGCCTCGGCTGCGTTGATTCTGATGACCGAGGCGTTCCTCTTCCTCGTCTTTGCGGCGCGTGACCTATTTGCCTTCTACGTTGGCTTCGAAGGCATGCTGATCCCGCTGCTCGTACTGCTCGTCGTTTGGGGTGGGCCGGGCCGCAAATTCGCGACGTTGCAGGTGATCGCCTACACCGCCTTTGGCACGCTGCTGATGCTGCTCGGCATTCTGTATCTCGGCCTCACCGCGCCAGATGGGCCCAACTTCGACATGGCGGCCGCGATCGGCCGTGGCGGCGACTGGGTCTTCTTCGCCTTCGCGATCGCGTTTGCCATCAAGTCGCCGCTGTTTCCGCTGCACGGCTGGGTGTTGCCGGCCTATCGCGAGTCCTCGCCGGAGGTTGCCGCGGTGCTCAGTGGAGTCGCCTCGAAGGCGGGTGCCTTCGCATTCCTCGCCGTGCTCGTACCGCTCTTCCCCGCGCAGGCCGCGAAGTACGCCTGGGTGTTTATCACGCTCGGCACGATCGGTTTCCTGTGGGGCTCGCTGCTCGCCTTCCGCCAGCGTGATGGTCGTGGCGTCGTGGCGTACTCGTCGATTGCCCAGATGTCCTTCATCGTGCTCGGCATCTTCCTGCTGTCGGATCGTGGCGCGACGGGCGCGACGTTCCAAATGGTCAACCACGCACTCATCTCGGCCGCACTGTTCTTCGTCGTTGGCTGGCTCGAGACACAGGTCGGGAGTGGCTCCTTCTCGCAGCTCGGCGGCCTCGCCCGTCGGCGTCCAGTGCTCGCCACCGTCTCGATCATCTTGGGCATGGCGGCGCTTGCCGTGCCGGGCTCGAGCGTCTTTGCTTCCGAGTTCTTGATCATGCTCGGCGCCTTCGAGTACCACTGGTGGCTCGGCGCGATCGTGTCGCTTGGCGTCATCCTCGCCGCGATGTACATGCTCCGCTGGATCTCCGCGATCTTGCACGACCGCGAGAGTGGATTGGCCGGCACGCTCAATCCGCCCGATCTTAAGCAGGGTGCCTTGTTAGCGATCCTGCCGCTCGTGCTCGTCCTGATTGGCCTCAGCATCGCTCCCGCACAGCTCACGGACCGCGTCGACGCATCGGCCAACGCGCTCTTTAGCGCCGCCGCGAAGGAGGCCGGTCGATGATCAAGGCTCCCGATGTCAACTGGCTGGCAATTGCGCCCATGATGACGCTGATGATCGGCGCCTTCGTCCTGCTGCTCCTCGCCTCGTTTGTTCGCGGTCGCGATCGCGGGCTCGGTACCGTCGTCGGAATCATTGCCCTGCTCGCCTCGGCCGGCTTTGCGATCAATCTATGGTCAGAGCCAGCGACCACGACGATGGCTGGCGCGCTGCAGATCGATCAGTTGACGCAGGTTGTGACGGTGCTGATTGCCGGCTGCGGCATCTTGACGCTGCTCGTCTCGTTCGGCTGGAATCGCATGCGCGAGAATGGCGCCGAATTCGTCGCGCTGCTGCTCTTGATCGCCGCGGGTATGGATCTGATTGCCGCCTCCAACTCGTTCGTCACGCTCTTCGTAGCGCTCGAGCTCTTCTCGCTCTCGCTCTATGTTCTCTGCGCGTTCGATGGCAAGAGCAAGGCCTCGCTCGAGAGTGGCTTCAAGTACCTCGTGCTTGGCACGATCGGTTCGATGGTGCTCGTCTATGGCGCAGCGTTCCTCTACGGCGCGACCGGCTCGTTTGGCTTCGAGGCGATCAACACCGCGCTCAGCAAGGCTGGCTCGGGCGACGCACTGGTCATCCTTGGCACCGTCCTCGTGCTGATCGGTCTGGCCTTCAAGATCGGCGTGATGCCGTTCCACATGTGGGTTGCCGATGTTTATGAGGGTGCACCGACGAACGTCACGGGCTTCATGTCCGCGGCGACGAAGATCGCCGCCTTCGTGGCGCTTGCACGCGTGCTGCTCGATGCCCTGCCGGCGATGCGGGATACGTGGGCGCCGGCACTGATCATCATCGCTGTCGCCACGATGATTCTCGGCAACATCTCGGCCCTCGTCCAGACGAACCTCAAGCGCATGCTCGCCTACGCCTCGGTTGGTGCCGCTGGCTTCGGACTGATCGCGATCATTGTCGGCGGGGCGGCCGGTACGCGCGGACTGATCTTCTACCTGGCGGCTTACGCACCAATGGCAATTGGCGCCTTCGCCGTCATCTCGCTCCACGAGCGCGACCATAAGGGCATCGCAACGCTCGATTCGATTCGCGGCTGGGGCTTCCAGCGTCCCGTCGCGGCCGTCAGCATGGTTGTCTTCTTGCTTGGCTTCGCAGGCTTCCCATTGACGGTTGGCTTTATCGGCAAGTTCGTCGTGCTTGGCAGCGCCGTCGAGGGCAACTACACCTGGCTCGGCGTCGTTGCGGTTGTGGCCTCCGTAATCAGCCTTGGTTATCTGTTGCGCATCATGCTGGCGATGTTCGATCGTGGCGCGAAGAGTGGCGTGATGATGGCGGCGGCGCCTGGCATGGGTTCGCTCAACCTCGCGATCGTGCTCTGCCTCGCGCTGGTGCTCGTCGGCGGCATCCTGCCGGGCCTCGGGCTCGACTGGGCAGCCGACGCCGCCAAGTCGCTCGCCGCCGGCCGCTAGCCCGACGCGCGCGTTCGCCAAGGTGGGCGCGATGCGCCTAATCTGCACGGAAGAGAGCACGGAGAGAACTCGGAGAAGAACACGATGCCGGACAACACCACCATCACCTGGTACGGACATGCGACGTGGGGCATCACGACCCCAGGTGGCGTGCATGTCTTGGTGGACCCGTGGCTCTCGAGCAACCCCAAGTGCCCCGAGTCCGCCTACGAACTCTCGGCCGACGTTGTCCTCGTCACCCACGGCCACGGCGACCACATCGCAGACGCGGTCGCGGTTGCCCAACGCGGCGATGCCACCACGATCGCGCAGTACGAAATCGGCGGCTGGCTCGAGAGCCAGGGTGCACCAAACGTGATTGGCATGAACACGGGCGGCACGGTGGCCACCAACGGACTGCGCATCACGATGACGCAGGCCTTCCATTCGAGCAGCATCTCGCCAGCCGACGGTGCCTA
>CAXNNM010000141.1:0-3391 GCA_964203735.1 Gaiellales bacterium
AGTGCAGTCATCGGGCAGTACGCGCCGATCGCCGCACCGATCTGCATGTAGTCGTTGAAGCTCGCGCCCAGGCCGCCATATCGCGTGGGAATGCAGAGACCGTAGAACCCAGCTGCGTAAAGATCGGCGAAGTTCTCGAACGGAAACGACGCCTCGCGGTCGTAGCGCGGCGCTCGTTCTCGGAAGGCCGGCCCGAGCTCGTCAACGATGGCGAGCAAGCGCTCGCGGCGCTCGGGGTCGACCACTGGATCTGCCTGGATTGCCATCTTGAATCTCCAATCGCCGAACGAGCACAGGGTACGCGAACAGACCCCAAAACGAAAAAGGGGCCCGGGACCGAAGTCCCGAGCCCCGCGTTCTACGAGCCTTAGACCGTCTTGTTACGCAGACGGCCCATCTGATTGAGGATCAGCATCACAGCGACACCACCAAGCAGCCAGAGGACGGCAACCCACCAGATGCGGTTGTACGTCGGGATTTCGGCGTACTGCACGATCACGCCGTAGATGGCGCCGATCGAGACGAGGCCACCGACGATGCCGGCGAGTGCCAGCAGGCCCTGCGATTCGCCGGGCATGCCCTTGAAGGCAGCAACACAGATCGCGATGTAGACCGCGACGAGCATGAAGCCGCCGAAGGTGGCGAGCCAGTTAAACATCGGGAACCATTGACCCGGATCCATCTCACCGACCGTCATCAAGCCATTCGTGGCAGCGATGATGATGATCAAGATGATCGAGGCAACCGCGAGTGCAGTCGAGGCAATCCACGGAGTCTTGTACTTCGGATGAACCGAAGCAAGCACCTTGGGCAGGCGACCGTCACGGGCGAGCGAGAAGACGCCGCGACTCGAGCCGACTGCCGTACCGAGGCCAACGGCAGCAATGTCGATGACGACGAGCCACTGAACCAGTTCGCCGAAGTTGCTGCTACCGAAGCGAGGATCGGCCGCCAGCGCATAGAGCGGCGGAAATGCTGCCAGCCAGTCCTGCACGGAAAGACCAAAGCCAACTGCTTGGGCGTACGTGACGATGATGTAGAAAATACCGACAGCAATGCACGAGCCGAAGATTGCGAGCGGTAGATGCTTGCGCGGATTCTTCGTCTCCTCGGCGAGGTTCGCCGAGCTCTCGAAGCCGATGAACATAATCACGGCGTAGAGCACTCCGAAGAAGATGCCATTCCAGCCTTGGTCAGAGGAGCTCGGATTGAACGGCGCGCCACTCAGGCCACCGTCACCACTGATCTTGATGATCACCCAGATCGAGAAGGCGAGGATGATCAGGAACGAGCCGAGGCCGAGCACGAGCTGGACGCGGGTGGAGATCGCAACGCCGCGAATCATCATCGCCGCAGCGACGACCCAGAACGCGATCGAGTACCAGAACCATTCCAACTCGACGCCGTGGTTGAAGAACAGCGTGTCGTGCAAGAAGCCACCGAACGCGAGCCCGATTGCCAGGGTTAGCGCGATCACACCGCCGTAGTAGACCCAACCGGCAACGAAGCCGATCCGTTCACCAAAGGCTTCGGTGACGTAGTCGTAGAGCGAGCCCGCAGCGTGGATGCGGCGCGCAAAGCGCGAGATGATCCACGCCACCGCACACATACCAATCATCGCGATGATGATCGAGACGGGGCTGGCAATGCCGGCGCCCTTGCCGTTGAGCGATGCTCCGACAATCGTTGGGATGAAGAACGCGGCAGCAAAGACGGGTCCAATAAACCCGATCGACTGCGCGATCACATCAAGGAGGGTGAGATTGCCCGTACCGAGCTTCTCTCCTCCGCTTGCTTGCGCTCCCATGGTCTCTCCCCCTGGAATCACTCGTTACCGAGTAAATGGTGTCCCGTTACGGACCGTGGCAGTGAGTTTCGCTGCTCCGTCGGACGACTCCTGCCTCGCGAACAAAAAGGGGTTCCAATTTGCCGCCCGATTGGATACAGTATCCAGAAGGCGGACGCGTTCCCGAACCGCCGACCGAGTGCACTCCCCTACGATCCCGGCACGAGACTGCTTTGCGTTTCCTGACCACCCAGCCCACACCTGAGGACCACTAACTGATGCAACGCGCGCGCATTCTCCACAACACGACACCCCACTGGGGCACCGTCCGAGACGGCGCCGTCGAACTCGATTGTGGTGATGCCGTTGCGATTGATCAGGCCTGCTGGCTAGCACCCGCCGAGCCCTCGAAGATCCTCGCCGTCCACCTGACGTACCAGTCCCGCCTCACCGAGTACAAGGCCAAGACGCCACCTGAGCCGTCGTACTTCATGAAGCCACCAACGACGCTGAACGGCCACCTTGGCGAGATTCGCCGCCCCCACGGCACGCGTTTTCTCAACTACGAGGGCGAGATCGCCGTCATCGTCGGTCGTGAGATGAAAGGCGTCAAGCCGGAACAGGTCCACGAGTACGTGGCCGGTTTTGCACCCGCCAACGACGTTGGCCTCCACGATTTTCGCCATGCCGATCGCGGATCGATGCTGCGCGTCAAGGGTCAGGACGGCTTTCTGCCACTCGGCCCTGTGATGGTGACGGCCGACGAGTGGACTCCCGATCAGGGCTTCGTGCTGACGACGCGCATCAACGGCGAGGTTGTCCAGCGGGGCGATCAGGACGACCTGATCTGGGACTACCGCTACCAGCTGGCCGATCTCTGTCGCGTGATCACCCTCGTGCCGGGTGACATCGTGTTGACCGGAACACCCGCTAACTCGCGCCCGATGGCCGTCGGCGATGTCGTCGAGGTCGAGATCGAAGGACTGCCTGTCCTGCGCAACACCGTGGTCGATTGGGATGTGGACCTGCGCGGCCCCGGCGATCAGCCCGAGACCTCGGCGAATACGCTGCATGTCGCACTCGCGATTCCAGAAGACGAGGCCGAGCGGCGCGTCGCTGCCGGAGAGGTGGACTGATGAGCATCGAGCTTCACGACCTGCACCATGCCTGCCTACGCGTGCTCGATATCGATGAGGCCGCTGCGCGCTGGTCGATCCAGTTTGGCCTGACCGTCGTCGCCAAGGAGCGCGGACGCGCGCTGCTCGCGTGTGATTCCGAGGACTACTGCCTCGAGCTCGTCGAGGATCGCGAAGCCGATCACGACCACACCGGCTGGGAACTCGCTGCTGACTGCTCGCTTGAGACCGCTGCGGCGCACCTCGATGCCAGCGGCGTGCACTACGACCGCGAAGCCGATGGTTCGCTGCGTTTCGTCGACCCTTCGGGTGGCGGCGTTCAGTTGATCGCCCATCGAGAGCGCCTCGCAGCAGAACTTTTGCCACCGCCCGGTCGCCGCACGAGCACCCTGCCCGGCTTCCATCCCCGCAAGCTTGGCCATGTCAATGTGCTCGCCCCGAACATGGCGGAGATGACGGCGTTCTACGT
>CAXNNM010000142.1:0-3380 GCA_964203735.1 Gaiellales bacterium
TACGAGGTATAGAGCGAACCGCAGACCTCGATCCTCTGGTACCCTTCGGCACGAGCGTGGTTCTAAGGCGCTCGGCCGAAACGGGCCAAGAGCCCGTTTTTTCGTTTCTGGACGAAGACAATTGAAGGAGGTGCCATGGAAAATCCAGCAGATCCACGATCTATCGTTGAGCAGCTGATTTCTGAGGTCCGTCCCGATATCTACCTCTGGGATGTCACGGCCGACGCCGGCCACGGTCAATTGCGCGTCATGGTCGATTGCGAAGGCGGCGTCTCGCTCGCTACCTGCGAGGAGATCTCGCGGGCGCTCTTGCCGCTGCGCGAAGAATGGGCGCTCGAGGTTTCGTCGCCTGGCCTTGATCGGTCTCTGACACGCCCGGATCACTACGCACGATCAATCGGGCGCGAGGCATCCTTTGTGATGCGCGTTCCGGTCGCCAATCGAACCGCCTTTGAAGGCATGCTCGTGGCTGCCGGCCCCGATTCTGTCACGGTCGAAACCGGTGGAGAGCGCCTCGAGGTGCCGTACGCCGATGTTAAGAAGTCAACCCTCATGTGGAAGCTGGTGAAGTCGCTATGAGTAAAGAAATTCTCGAAGCTGTCCGAGAGCTAGAACAGCAGAAGTCGATCGACTCTGAGATCCTGTTGGTAGCCCTCGAAGAGGCGCTTGGTGCGGCGTATCGCAAGACGCCCGACGCCAAGGGCAAGCATGCCCGCGTCGTCATCGATCGCGATTCTGGCGACTTTCGTGTCATGCAGATCGACGCCACGGACGATCAGCTCGAGGCGCTTGGGCTGCTCGAGTATCCGTTGCCACCCGAGATGAGCGAGCTGCCGGTCGAGCCGGAGCGCCCGCGTCGCGAGCGACCTGCCTTCTACATTCGTGCCGACCGCGATCCAGATCCGATCGACAACGAGCCCGAGGCAATCATCGATTGGGACGCACTCGCCGCACACAACATCATTCAGTACGACGCGACACCGAAGAACTTCGGTCGTATCGCCGCGCAGACCGCCAAGCAGGTCATCCTGCAGCGGATCCGCGAGGTCGAGCGCGACATGATGTTCGAGGAGTATCAGGATCGTGTTGGCGACGTCGTGACCGGCATCGTTCAGCAGGCCGATAATCGTTACTGCCTCGTCGACCTTGGTCGTGTTGAGGCGCTCTTGCCCGGCTCCGAGCAGGTTCCAGGCGAGCGCTACGAGCACGGTGCACGCATCAAGGCCGTCATCATCGAGGTTCGCAGCGGTACGCGTGGACCGCAGATCGTCCTCTCGCGACGTTCCGAAGAGATGATCCGCGAGATGTTCACGCTCGAGGTGCCCGAGATCGCCGACGGTCTCGTCGAAATTCGTCAGGTCGCCCGCGAGGCTGGCTACCGCGCCAAGATCGCCGTCGAGTCGAAAGTGCAGGGAGTCGACCCGGTCGGCGCCTGTGTCGGTCCGCGTGGTTCGCGCGTCCGCATGGTCGTCTCCGAGTTGCGCGGCGAGAAGATTGACATCATTCCTTGGAACGATGAGCCCGCCCGCTTTATCGCTAAGGCGCTCGCTCCGGCGCGCGTCAAGGAGGTGCTCGTCGACGACGAGAGCATGCAGGCGACCGTCATCGTGCCGGACGACCAGCTGTCGCTGGCGATCGGCCGTGAGGGGCAGAATGCGCGCCTCGCAGCCAAGTTGACGGGTTGGCGCATCGACATCAAGTCGGAGACCGAGTTCGCCATGGAGGGCGACGAGGACTACGCAGGTGCCGACAACATCGCCAAGTACCTCGAGGCTCGTGGTCATGACGAGCGCGCAATGAAGGCCTTCCTCAAGGAAGGTCGCGTCTCGATCAACGGCATCGTCGTGCGGCGCTACGAGCGCCTCGTCGGTCCCGAGGACGTCGTCACGATCGACGGCGACGCCATCTAGCGCAGCAAAGATGGGGCCGACGCGAACCTGCGCCGGCTGTGGGCAGCAGCGACCGCAGAGCCAGCTCGTTCGGCTCTCGGTCGATGCCGCCGGCCTGCTCGTCATCGGCCAGGCAAGCGGACGGGGCACGTATCTCTGTGCCAGCACAGAATGCGTCGAGCAGGCCGTGCGTACGCGAGCGATTCCACGGCGACTTCGTGCTTCGCTGGAGGTCCCAACCGACCTTGCAGAGCGCGTCCTAGCGGCGTTGGCGGGGGGCTAGAAGCCGCCTGACTGGTAGGATCAACCGCTGATGGCGAAGCGACGTATTGTGGAAATCGCGCGTGAGCGTGGGCTCGATCCGAATGAGGTCGCCCGCGTTCTGTTCGAGGCGGGCGTTCCGATCCAGCGCGACATGGTGGATGAGGTAGCCGCAGCGCGTGCCTTGGCTGGATCTAAGCCAAAAAAGGCACCGGTTAAGAAGAAGGCTGCCGCTACGCCTGCTGCGCGTAAGGCCGCTGCCGACGCGCCGCCAGCACCCGATCCGGCCGCCGCGCATCCGAACGCAATCAAGATTGAGCCGCCGGCACCGCCGAAGGAAGAGAAGCCCGCCGCGAGCACGACCGAGCGCGCGCCTCGCACAGATAGCGCTCCGCGTCAGGCCCGCACCACGGGTGGCAGTCGTTTCGCGCCGCCACCGCCTCCGGGCGATACCGCCGCACCGTTTGGTCGCAGTCGTCCGCAGCGTGGAGTGCCGCAGGGCAAGAAGCGTCGCGTCGTCATCGACTCGCAGGCTGCTCGTGGGCCGCGCGAACGCAATGTGCGCGGCGGCGATCGCGGTCGTGGTGAAGAGCGCGAAGAGAAGGTTGTCGTCCGCCCGACCGGCCCCGTCACGGTGCCGAGTGGTGTGACCGTCAAGGAGTACGCCGAGAAGCTTGGCGTCTCCACGGCCGAGATCATCAAGATGATGATGGGCCTTGGCGAGTTCGTCACGATCACGCAGTCGCTGACCGACGAGGCCATCGAGCTGATTGCCACCGAGTTTGAGCGCCCCGTCACGATCAAGAGTGCCGAGGAAGAGATCGACGACATCGTGATCGAAGACGATCCCGAGTCGCTGATGCCGCGCGCACCGGTGATCACCGTGATGGGCCATGTCGACCACGGCAAGACGACGCTGCTCGATGCGATTCGCTCGACCAGCGTGGTCACAGGCGAGGCCGGTGGCATTACCCAGCACATCGGCGCGTACCAGGTCAAGGTCGGCGACCGCGAAGTCACGTTCCTCGACACGCCGGGCCACGAGGCGTTTACCGCCCTGCGTGCCCGCGGCGCCAAGTTGACGGACGTTGCCGTCCTCGTGGTGGCTGCCGACGACAGTGTGATGCCGCAGACGCTTGAGGCGATCGACCATGCCAAGGCCGCTGGCGTTCCGATCGTCGTTGCGGTCAACAAGATTGATAAGCCGGGTGCCAATCCGCAGAAGACGCG
>CAXNNM010000143.1:0-3316 GCA_964203735.1 Gaiellales bacterium
ACGGGGCGTCCACAGCCGTGCTCGGCGCCACGGTCGTAATAGAGCTCGCTGCACGGTCCGCACGGCCCGGTCGGGCCGGCCTGCCAAAAGTTGTCTTTGCGACCGAGACCGACGATGCGATCCGGCTCGACTCCCTGCTCGAGCCAGAGACCGCGCGCCTCGTCATCGGCGGGCACCTGCTCGTCGCCGACAAAGACCGTGATCCAGACCTTGGCGGGGTCGATCCCCCAGGCGCCCGTCACGAGCCCCCAGGCGAATTCGATGGCGCCGGCCTTGAAGTAGTCGCCAATCGAGAAGTTGCCCATCATCTCGAAGAAGGTCAGATGGCGAGCGGTCTTGCCGACCTCGTCAATGTCAGTCGTACGAAAACACTTCTGCACACTCGTCAGGCGCTGCTGCGGCGGCTGCTCAACGCCGAGGAAGTACGGCTTGAACGGCTGCATGCCTGCGGTCGTCAGCAGGACAGACGGATCGAGCGAGGCGGGCACGAGACTCGCCGACGGCACGACGAGATGACCGTTCTGCTCGAAGTGGGTTCGAAAGGCGGTGCGGATCTCGTGGGCCAGCATTGCCCACGCAGGGTACGCGATGCCGGCACGGCAGGGATCAACTTTGCTTTGGGGTCAGACCCCTCAGCAAAGTTGATCCGCCAAGTTCGCAGAGCAGAGCCCGTGGACTTTGCTTAGGGGTCTGACCCCAAAGCAAAGTTGATCCGGGCACGTCAGCCCGCGACGATACCCGCCGCAACGATGCGTTCGCCGTCGTAGAGGGCGGCAACCTGGCCCGGGGCAATCTGGTGTGCATCGGTCTCGAGATAGACAGTGCCGGTGGCATTGGGACCATGCTCGAGTCGACCAGCGACAGGAGTTGAGCGCATGCGGAAGCAGGCGTCGATGCGCGGTGTGTCGGCCCGCACCTGCACGTCACGAAGCGAAACCTCGCGGCGGCGGAGTCGCCCAACGGTGCCCACGATGACGGTATTCGCTGGTGCGTCGATCCGCAATACGTGGAGCGCCTCGGTGCCGCGCGAGACACCCAAGCCGCGCCGCTGGCCGGGCGTGTAGGCAAGCGCCCCGGCGTGCGTGCCGAGCTCGACCCCGTCCTCATCGACGATCGGCCCGGGCGTCATCGTGACGCCCTGACGCTCGAGAAATGGTGCGAGTGCGCCGCCACCGAGAAAGCAGACCTCTTGACTTTCGAGCGCCTTCGCCGCTGCCAAGCCCTGCTCGGCTGCCTCGTGCTGCACGTCGACCTTCTTGCGCGCGCCGAGGGGAAACTGCACCCGCGTGAGAATCTCTGGATCGACAAGAGCGAGCATGTACGACTGATCCTTGGTCGCGTCGACGCCACGTGCAACGAGTGGCGTACCCGCATGATCGACAAGTTGCACGTAGTGGCCCGTACGCCACGTCGATGCGCCAAGTCGCCGCACGACGCGGTCGATCGCGTCGAACCGAAAGGCGCCGTTGCAGGTCGTGCACGGGTTCGGAGTCTCGCCGGCTGCGTAGCCCGCCACGAATGGATCGACGACGGTGGCTCGAAAGTCGTCGCGCAGGTCGAGCGCGATGTGTGGCATGCCGTTCTGGTGACAGAGATCGCGGGCAGCGCGCACGGCCGACGGTGCGCAGCACGCGCGCTCGGGCGACGGCGCCTCGGGATCGATCCAGAGACGCAGCGTCACACCGACGGCCTCGTAGCCTTCGGCAACCGTCTGCGTCAGCACCATCGCGGAGTCCACACCACCGCTCATGGCAACGACAACACGGTTCGGGTCGGCCGGCACGACGGCGCCACGCGCCACGGCATCGCCAATCGCAGCGTGGAAGGCATCAACCGCCGTTAGTGCGCACTCGGCACCAGTCGGTTCGATCGTCGCACCTGCGAGCACCTCGGCCAATCCAAGCCGAGCACCATCGAGCAAACTCCCGCCCTCGGCACGCGCCGCGAGCCAGGCCGCTGCCGCGGTCGTGGCGGCGCAGGCATCGGCGCCAAAGCGCACCTGCTCGAGACGGTCGCCGACGAGCCCGAGCGTAAAGCGCACGCGGTCGTTGCAGCGACCGCCACCTGCCCGACCTTCGCCATCGGGCTGCGCAACTGCACCAGCGCGGGAGAGGTCGATCATGCCGAGGCCTCTGCTGCCACGCGCAGCGCGGGTGCGAGCTCTGTCCAGGCAGCAACAACGGCGTCGATATCCGCGGGCGTCGTTGTCGGTCCGAGCGTGATGCGGATCGCGCTACGGGCAGCGTCGTCGTCGATGTCCATCGCCGTCAACGTCGCGTCGGGCAGCGTCTCGCCACTCGCGCATGCCGAGCCCGCCGAGATCGCGATGCCGCGCTCGTCGAAAAGTCGCACGACGGTGTCGCCGCGATAGCCCGTCAACAGCAACGCATGGCCGGGCAGGCGCTCGACTTCCGCGCCGACCACAGGCAACCCCAGCCGAGTCTCGAGGTCGTCGCGCAGTGCAGCGCGCTGGCTGCGTTCCTCCGGTGCCTGCGCACCCTGGCGAATTCGCAATGCAGCAGCCAAGGCCACAGCGCCCGCGACATCCTCGGTACCTGAGCGCAGACCACCCTCCTGTCCACCACCAAAGACAATCGGGTCGAGGCTCTGCACGCCCGAGCCAATGACGGCACCGACGCCCCGCGGCCCACCTAGCTTGTGAGCGGCAAGCGCGATCGTCACGCGTCCAGGTAGGTCTGCCAGGTCAAGCTCGGCTCCGGCGGCTGTCTGCACGTGGTCGACATGAAGGGGCACCGCGTGCTCGGCGCAGATCGCAGCGATGTCAGCGATTGGCTGCACGACTCCCGTCACGTTACTCGCGCCCATCACACAGACCAGCGCGTCGCCGGTCTGCACGAGGTCCCAGAGTTCGATCAGGTCGAGGCGCCCGTTCGGCAACACCGGCGCAACTGCGATCTCCCACCCTCGCCGCGCCAACACCTCTGCCGTGCGTCGCACTGCTGGGTGCTCAATGGCACTGACGACCATCCGTCCCGGCTGCCCCTGCGCACGGCCGAGCACGGCCAGGTTGTCGGCCTCGGTACCACCACCGGTCAGCACGACGTCGGCCGGATCTGCACCCACCAGCGAGGCGATCTCTTCGCGCGCTGCATCGAGATCTGCGCGCGCCTGTCGTCCAAGCGCGTGTGGCTCCGAGGGATTGCCATAGCGCTCCGTCAGGTGCGGCAACATCGCCTCGACCACACGTGGGTCGGGCGGCGCCGTGGCTGCATGGTCGAGGTAGATCACGCGCGCATTGTCGCACCGCACGAACAACTGCGTTGTGGCAGGCCCCGCAAGCGTCGGGCTGAGTTGT
>CAXNNM010000144.1:0-3267 GCA_964203735.1 Gaiellales bacterium
GGGTCAGACCCTTTTAGGAAGTTGGCTCACCTCCTCGAGCAATCGAGCGGCCTCTAACTTCCTAAAAGGGTCTGACCCCAATAGGAAGTTGATCACCGAGCCTTCTTACGCTTGCGCTTCAGCTTGGCTTTGGTCGCTTTGGGGCGAGGCGCCCGCGTTGGCGCTTTCGGCGTTGCGCCTGGAGCCGCTGGTGCCGCCGGTTTCGCTGGAGCAGCAGGAGCAGCAGGAGCGCCGGGGACTGTCGGTGTCCGCAGGTCGGCGGCCGGGTTCGGGGTCGTGGTGCGTGGTGGCGCTGCACCCAGCAGTGTCTCGCCGATGTAGCCCGCTGCTGTCGTGCCGGGTGGGATCACGAAGATCGCCGAGGCCGTGTGGGTGATGTACTCGTTGAGAGCATCGCTTGCCGCCAGACGCGTCTGGAGTGGGATGAACTGCCTGCGGACATCGCGCTGGAAAGAGATGAACACCAGGCCAGCGTTGTACTCACCGGTTGCGTCGAGGCCGTCGTGGAACGAGTAGCCACGACGGAAGATGCGCTCATCCTCGCTGTCCTGCCCCGTTCGCGGGTTAGCCAATCGGATGTGGGCCGTGACGGGCATCAGCTCGCTGCGCACAGGATCGTTCTCGCGCGTGCCGCCAAATGGTGCTCCGGTGGCCCGGCGGCGTCCAAAGACGTCCTCCTGTTCGGACAGCACGCTCTCGTCCCACTCGCGGAGCTTCGCAAACACGCGGCGGTAGACCAGATACGTGCCGCCCGCGAGCCAGGCTGGCCCGTCGCTCGGATCGACCCAGACGTTCCGGGCCATGCGGGCGGGATCGTTCGGATTGAGGTTGGCAGTGCCATCCTTGAAGCCCATCAGGTTACGGCCGGCACCGTCTGCTGGATTGGCCGGGGGTTCATTGAAGCCCGATTGGGTCCAGCGCAACGTGGCGCGACCGGTGGCCAGACGTGCCAGCGTGCGCAGTGCATGCTCGGCTACGAGCCGGGTCTCGGCGCAGCACTGCAGGCAGAGGTCGCCATCAGAGGCCGTAGGGTCGAGGGCGTCGCCCGTGAAGGCTGGGAGGTCGACGAGCGCGGTGGGACGCAGACTCGTCAACCCAAACCGGCTGTCAAAGAGCGACGGCCCGAAGCCGATGGTGATGGTCAGGCGGTCGGCGCTTTGGCTGAGTGCCTCACCCGTGTCGGCGGGAGCCTCATCCGGCGCGCCCGCATCCGGCAGTGGCAGTCCCTTCGTCAGCAGCCCAATTGCCTCGTGCCACGTCTGCAGTAGCGCAATCAGCTGCTCGCGGGTGGTGCCGGGGACGAGGTCGAAGCCTGCCAATTGGAGGTGCTCGGGGGCGTTCGTGGTGATTCCGGCCTGATTGACGCCATAGGGCGTAATGCTGGCGTGCGGGTCGCAGTTGGAGTTGGCCGAGGCTCGTGCTGTATCGACGAGTCCTGCAGGCTGTGCGAGTAGCGCTGCCGCGCCGGTGGAGGCCGCGACGGCAAGGATGCCGCGACGGGTGAGCGAGGGTGTGTTCATGATGGCTCCAAGGTCAGAAGGTTTGTTGGGCACGATGTCGGCAACAAAGAGGCTCTGTTGCCGCGTGATGGGTCGTTGGTGCTGACCCGGAGTGTGCCTAAATCTGACGTGCGTTACCTGAGAGTTTTCTCAGGTTTGGAGCGGTCTTAGGGGAGGTCCATGCGCCCGAGGCGCCAACCGGCCAAGACGACGGCAAGCACGGTGGCGACCACCAAGGCGATCACACCTGTGGTTGCGCCGAGCGTTGGAACAAGGTCTGGCGTCAATCCGTAGATCCCACTGTCGGTGATCGCACGCCCCCACGCAGTCATGCTGAACCGCTCGGCTGAGGGAGCGATTGTGGCAATCGCGCCCTCCCAGACGAGGATGTAGAGAATGCCCGCCACGAGGGCGCGTCGCAAGAGCAGCCCGACCATCACAAAGACGGCGGAATAGACCGTCGCTACGAGGAGCGTGCCGGCGAGGCCACGCAGGATGTTGTCCGTCCCAACCCCGAGATGGATGCCAAGAATGACGATCGCGATCAGCGCGGGAGACAGCAAGATTGCTGTGCAGATGGCTGCGGCCAGTGTCTTCTCTGCAGCAATCCGCAGTCGCGAGATGCGGGCGGTAGCGAGGTAGACGATCGTGCCTGATTCGCGCTCGTCGCCGATCGCCGTGACGGCTAAGACGAGCGCTACGAGTGGTGTCACGGTCGTCACGAGCAGGCGTCCGACAATGATTGCCTGAATGTCAGGAACGACATCGCCGCGAACAATCGACAGTCCCACGAAGAAGAGGACTGAGGACACCGGTAGGAGCAACGCCAGCGAGCGGCGACGCAATAGCAGCGCACGAACAGTGAGCCGAGTGACGGTCATCGACGCGTCCCGCGGGCTCGTTGGGTGAGGTAGCCATACACGCTCTCCAAGTTTTCGTCGGTTGGTTCGACCGAACGCAATTGGGCGTTCGTCGCGACGGCCAATTCGGGGAGTGTCCTGGCAAGCGCTGTCGCGTCGCGCGTCTCAATCAAGACGCCGTCGTCGGTGAGCTCGACGCTCACGACCCCAGGCAATCCGGCCAGACCAGCGGCCATGGCACGGGCATTCGTGGTGACGACTTGGATGCGCCGTGGGCGTTCGTCCATCAACTCACGAAGACCCTGCGGCGATCCTTCGGCGACGAGTCGGCCATTGACGAGCACGAGCACGCGATCGGCGACACGCTCAACCTCGCTCAGCACGTGGCTCGAGAACAGCGTCGCGATGCCTTGGTTGCCGAGTTCGCGTAGCAAGGCGATGGTGGTCTCGCGTTGCTGGGGATCGAGTCCGTTGAGTGGCTCGTCGAGGATCAGCACCTTCGGATCGTGCACGAGCGCCTGTGCGAGCTTGACGCGCTGACGCATGCCTTGCGAGAAGCCCTTGACGTCGCGGTCAGAGACGTCGAGTAGGTCGACGGTCTTCAGGGCGCGCCGGGCGGCCTCTTGCGGTCCTGACACACCACGCAGGCGCGCGCAGGAGACGACCAGTCCGAGCGCCGTCAGGCCCGGCCACAGTCCATCACCATCTGGCACCAGTCCAATCGCCGCGCGCGCTGCGCCACTGCGACGCGGATCGAGTCCAAGCACACGAATCGACCCCTCATCTGGTCGCGCAAGGCCCGTCGCGAGGCGGATCGCCGTCGATTTGCCCGCACCGTTATGGCCGAGCAGGCCGGTTACGCCTGGCTCAATTGCGAAGGAGACATCGCCGACGGCGACGGTGTCACG
>CAXNNM010000145.1:0-3249 GCA_964203735.1 Gaiellales bacterium
GTCCACCCAAAGCTGATCGAAGACGGGGGTGTCGGCGAGCTCGACTGCGTTGCCGGGCCCTGGTGGCGCAATGCCCCAGCCATCGAGGATGACGAGGACAACGGGCGTGGTCACGGCCGTGCGGCCGCCGCAATCGCCAGCAGGCTAAGTGCGTCAAGCGCGGCTCCACCAACGAGCGCACCATCCACGTCGGGGAGCGCCATCAGCTCGGCCGCGTTCTCGGGCTTGACGGAGCCGCCATACAGGATCCGAATCGCATCGGCCGTGTCGCCGGCGAGCGAGCGCAGCTCTTCGCGAATCCAGGCATGTGCCTCCTGCGCAATCTCGGGCGTCGCCGACTTTCCGGTTCCAATTGCCCAAATTGGCTCGTAGGCCACGACCACGTCGCCGAGGCGATCCTTGGGCACACCGGAGAGACCCTCGCGAACTTGCGTATCGAGGATCGACTTCGTGCTCCCCGAATCGCGCTCGAACTCTGACTCACCGACGCACAAGACCGGCGTGAGGCCCGCCACCAGTGCAGCCGGTACCTTGCGCGCCAGCGCCTGATCGGTCTCAGCACAATCGGCGCGACGCTCGGAATGTCCAAGTAGCACACCGCTGGCGCCGGCGTCCGCCAACATGCCCATCGATACTTCTCCCGTGTGCGCACCGTTTTCGTTCTCGTGAGCCGTCTGACCAAAGACACCGACCCCGGTGCCCTGCAGGATCGTCGCGACAACGTCGATGGACGTAAACGGTGGGCAGATCGCAAGGTCGACCCCATCGGCCTGCGCCAGGTTTTCCGCGAGCGTCTCGGCAAATGCGCGTGCCTCGGCACGCGTCTTGAACATCTTCCAGTTGCCTGCAACCAATGGGCGACGACTCATGATGAAACCTCCGGGATAGCGGCGACACCGGGCAGAACGCGACCCTCGAGCAACTCGAGACTGGCACCCCCACCGGTCGAGACGTGAGTGACCTGATCGGCGAAGCCGAACTGGGTGATCGCAGCGACGCTGTCGCCGCCGCCAACGACTGTCGTTCCCGCACAGTCAGCAACTGCGGCGGCGACGGCGCGGGTTGCGGTGGCGAACGGTGCCAGCTCGAACGCACCCATCGGTCCGTTCCACAACACCGTCTTGGCGTGGCGAATGCGCTCGACGTAGACGGCTGTTGCGTCGGGTCCAATGTCCAACCCCATCCAGCCGACAGGTACCTCATCGGCCGGCGTCACCTGAGTGGCCGCCTCGGTGCTGAAGCTATCGGCCGCCAGCACGTCACTCGGCAGCAGGAGCTCGCAGCCCGTCGCCTCTGCCTTTGCCTTTGCCCGCATCGCAATCGCCTGACCGTCGGCGTCTTCGTGCAGAGAAGACCCGACCTGTCCCCCCTCCGCCACGACGAACGTGAAAGCCATCGCGCCACCAATCAGCACCGTGTCGGCGACCTCGACCAATCGCTCCAGCACCGCGATCTTGTCCGCTACCTTGACGCCACCCACGATCGCCACAAACGGATGCTGGGGCTCTTCGAGCAGCGCCGTCAGCACGGAGACCTCTCGCTCCATCAACAGCCCTGCGTAGGCGGGTAGAAGATGGGCGACACCCTCGGTCGACGCGTGAGCACGATGAGCGGCGCCAAACGCATCGTTGACGTAGACATCGGCAAGTTCTGCCAACTGCGCAGCAAAAGCAGAATCGTTCGCCTCTTCTTCGGCATGAAACCGCAGGTTCTCGAGCAACAGCACGTCGCCATCGGCCAGCTCGGTAACCGCCGCCTGCGCAGAAACACCCACGCAGTCGTCCGCAAAGGCGACACGTGACGCGATCAGCGTCGAGAGATGTGCAGCGACCGGCGCCAACGTATAGGCCGAGTTGTGCTCTCCTTTGGGACGCCCGAGGTGGGACATCAGAATCACGCGGGCGCCACCGTCGCGCAGGGCCGCTAGCGTCGGAAGCGCGGCACGGATCCGCGTATCGTCGCCAACCGAGCCGTCCGGATTGATTGGGACGTTGAGGTCGACGCGTACGAGCACGCGCCGACCCCGAACATCACCCAGTTCTGCGAGGCCGCGACGCGCCACCTCAGACTCGTTGAAGCAGATCGACGACGCGGTTCGAATAGCCGAACTCGTTGTCGTACCAACTGATCACCTTGGCCATCTTGCCATTGGCCATCGTCAGCTTCGAGTCGAAGACGGACGAGTACGACGAGCCAATCACGTCACTCGAGACGATCGGGTCCTCGGTGTACTCAAGGATGCCGGCGAGCGCACCCTTGTCGGCCTTCGCCTTGATCGCGCTATTGATCTCTTCGACGCTCGCCTCGCGACCCAACTCAAGCACGAGGTCAACAACGGACCCGTCGGGCACCGGGACGCGCATGGCGATGCCATCGAGTCGGCCCTTCAGCTCGGGAACCACGAGACCAATCGCCTTGGCAGCTCCGGTCGACGTCGGAATCACGTTGACGGCCGCGGCGCGTGCGCGACGAAGGTCTGCGTGAGGGAGATCGAGGATCGACTGGTCGTTCGTATACGCGTGTGTCGTCGTCATGAACCCGCGCTCGATGCCGAATTCGTCGAGCAGAATCTTGGCAACCGGAGCAAGACAGTTCGTGGTGCACGAGGCGTTCGAGATGATGTGATGCGTGGCCGGGTCGTAGGCCGCATCGTTGACACCGAGCACGAGCGTGACGTCGGGATCCGTAGCGGGTGCGGAAATGATCACCTTGCTGGCACCGGCCGTCAGGTGCTTGGTCGCGCCTTCACGGCTCGTAAAGAAGCCTGTCGACTCGAGCACAATCGGAACATCGAGCTCTTTCCAAGGCAGCGCGGCTGGGTCGCGCTCGGCGAGCACCCGGATCTCCTTGCCATCGATCGCAATGCCGTCAGCGGTCACCTCGACGGTGTGTGCGAAGCGACCAAGCACGGAGTCGTAGCGGAGCAGGTGGGCCAGGGTCTTGGGATCGGTCAGATCGTTGATCGCGACGATCTCAATATCAGCGGAGCGCGCATACGCCGCGCGCAACACGTTACGCCCGATGCGGCCGAAGCCGTTGATGGCAACACGAGTCATGGAGAGTCCTCCTTGAAGGGACGGTGCGGGGTTAATCAAGACGCAGTACTGAGATCCTAGGCGCGAGGGCGGCGGGGTTCCACCAATCAGCCGAGCGCCTCCGCCTCTGCGATCAGCCGCCTAAGACGAGCAGCAAGGGTCGGCCGAGCAACGTTGCCCACGATCGACAGCTCCGCGAGCGTCAACTCGGGGT
>CAXNNM010000146.1:0-3203 GCA_964203735.1 Gaiellales bacterium
CGTCGCAGGCAATCACGACGACGCGCATGCCCGCCATCACAGCGCTAGCGGCATTCGTGCCGTGGGCCGAGACGGGGATCAGGCAGATGTCGCGATGGTGATCACCACGGCTCTGGTGATAGCCGCGGATTGCGAGGAGACCTGCGAACTCGCCTTGCGAGCCAGCATTTGGCTGCAGCGAGACGGCGTCGTAGCCGGTAATCGCCACGAGCCAGCGCTGCAGCTCATTAATCAGAAGCAGGTAGCCGTCGGCCTGATCGAGCGGTGCGAACGGATGGATCGTCGCGAACTCGGGCCAGGTCACAGCCTGCATCTCGGTCGTCGCGTTGAGCTTCATCGTGCACGAGCCGAGCGGGATCATCGAGCGGTTGAGCGCAATGTCCTTGCCCGAGAGCCGACGCAGATAGCGCAGCATCTGCGTCTCGGAGCGATGCTCGTGGAAGACCGGGTGCGTCAGGATCTCCTCGGTGCGCAGCAGATCGGCTGGCAACGCATCGGGCGTCTCGGCATCGAGCTCGTCGATGTCAGCCGTCACGCGGAAGGTCTCCCAGAGCGCCTCGATGTGATGGCGCTCGGTCACCTCATCGCAGGAGATACCAACGGTGTCGCGATCGACGCGGCGCAGGTTGATCCCGAACTGGCGGGCCTGGGCAATCACAATGTCGGCGTGGTGCGGCACGCGCACCTGGACGGTGTCAAAGAAGTTGTCATGCAAGACATTGAGTCCGCCGCGACGCAACCCCTCCGCAAAAATCGCGGACAGGCGGTGGATGCGTTGAGCGATCGCCCGAAGGCCTTCGGCGCCGTGATAGACCGCGTACATGCTGGCGATCACGGCGAGCAGCACCTGGGCTGTGCAGATATTCGAGGTCGCCTTGTCGCGACGAATATGCTGCTCGCGCGTCTGCAAGGCCAGACGCAAAGCGGGGGCGCCATCGGCGTCGACGGAGACGCCAACCAGCCGCCCGGGCATGAGTCGTTGCAGCCCATCGCGAACCGCCATGTAGGCGGCGTGCGGGCCACCGAAGCCGATCGGCACGCCGTAGCGCTGCATCGAGCCAACTGCAATATCCGCACCCAACGAGGCTGGCGAGGCAAGCAACACGAGCGCCAACGGATCGGCAGCCAGCACGGCCAGCGCGTCGCGCTCGTGCAGTGCAGCGATCGTCGGGCGCCAGTCGCGCACCCGACCGTCGGCACCAGGGTGCTGCAGGAGCGCACCGACGATTTCGCCGTCGGGCAGACCCTCTTCGAGGTTCGCCACTACGACGGTGATTCCCAACGGCGTAGCGCGCGTCTGGATAACAGCGATTGTCTGAGGCAGTGCGTCCTCGTCAATGAGAAACAGGCCCGTGTCCTTCTTGGAGTGACGGAAGCAGAGCGTCATCGCCTCGGCCGCTGCCGTCGCCTCATCGAGCAGCGAGGCATTCGCCATCGGCAGCCCCGTCAGGTCGGCGACAACCGTCTGATAATTAAGCAGCGCCTCGAGGCGACCCTGGGCAATCTCGGGCTGATACGGCGTGTAGGCCGTGTACCAAGCGGGGTTCTCAAAGACCTTCCGCAAGACGACCTGCGGGGTATGCGTGTCGTAGTAGCCCAGCCCGATCATCTGCGTCATCACGCGATTGCGCTCACCGATCTCGCGCAACTCAGCGAGCACCTCAATCTCGGTCGCGGCGGGCGGCACATCAATCGCCTCACGCATTCGAATCGCGCTGGGGACGGCAGCCTCCTCGAGGGCATCCAGCGAGGCGTAGCCAAGCTCGGCCAGCATCGCTGCCTGTTCGTCGGCGCCGGGTCCGATGTGGCGACGACTAAACGGTACGGCGTGCTCGAGTTCGACGAGCGACGGGCGCGACCCCGGAGACTGCTTCTGCTTGCTCATGCACTTCACCTTTCGCACACGCGACCGCACCGGTCGCATACACCCTGAGTTGTCCCCGAACGTCCCGGCTGAACCGTACCGCGCATTCCACCGGAATTGTGCGCGCCGTCTCCAACCCGCGACGTTTGGCGTGTCTTGCGCGAAGAATCGGCTATGCTGCGCCCTCGATTGGGGACGTAGTTCAGTTGGTTAGAACGCCGGCCTGTCACGCCGGAGGCCGCGGGTTCAAGTCCCGTCGTTCCCGTCATTCGAAGGGACCCGCAAGGGTCGCTTCGTCATTTCTGGGGCAGGCAATCCAAGCTGGCTGGCGAGTCGGGGAAGACAGAGAAACGAAGTCTGCTGCTATTCGAGCAAACCGGGCAATGCCTGCGGCACAGCAGTCACTGGACCCGCCACCGCTCCAGGATGAGAAAGCGATACCAGCCCCCAGCCGACTCCACTTGCGTGACGCGTGTCACCCGTCGGAGCGACCCCAAACGTCTTTGACTCACATGGCTCCGTTCGTTCATAACGCCACGACACCGTGTCACCCGTCTCGAACACGTGCGTCACAGATGGGTCAACCGTCCACGCATCGGTGGCGCTACCAAACGTCCAAAAACCTGACTTCCCAGAGAGATTACCCTCGCCATTGTGCAACCGAGCTGTGCCCTCCCAGTCGTAGAAAAATGCGGTGCCCGTGCACGTCCCGTTTGGATAAACAAGATAAGCCTCGTAAACACCTGGCTTTCCCCAATACAGATAATCGATGAAACCGACGAGAGTCCCATTTGGCTGCAGCGTCCACATGTACCCGTCACGAATCACGTCCGCTGATCCCCACCCGCCCGTATACGAGTTGTACCCGGTGACTGAGGCTACTCCTGAGATGACATTGCCGTTACCGTCGCGCAAGGTCGTTGCCGCCGAGCCACCTGAGCCGTCCGCGCCAGCAGGACCAGTCGCGCCCGTTGCACCACGCGGGCCCGCCGGGCCCTGCGCGCCATCCTTGCCGTCCTTACCATCGAGCGCTTTTACCGCAACCTTGCTCAGGTCCGACGCCTGAATCGCGCCCGCCGCGATATCAGCACTACCGATCGTGCCGTCCTTGATGTCAGAGGACTGCACCGCGCCCTCCTTGATCTGCGTGGAGCCAACCGAATTAGGCGCTAACGCAACAGCCGCGTAACCCGTGCCCCCCAGCGCTACAAACAATGCGAACGTGGCAATCCCCGTCGCCGCCGAAGGTCTTCGACCGAAACGCGTTAGAAACGCCCTGCAGAACATCAGCAGAGCTTGGACGGGGCGGGTCAGAAAAAGTCGCATGAACTCGACTTCG
>CAXNNM010000147.1:0-3195 GCA_964203735.1 Gaiellales bacterium
GTCTTGACCTTGGCGAGTTGGTCACGCACGAGCTCGGGATCGGCAAACAGGTCGAAATAGTCCATCACTCGGGTCAGATAGAGATACGAATTGGCATCGAAACGGTCGAGGAAGACCTTGCCCTGGTGCTGGAGATACGACTCGACCTGAAAGTCGACGCCGAGATCGAAGCGAGGCTCCTCGCGATCCTGGATCCGACGTCCAAACTTCTGACGCATCGACTCTTCTGAGAGGTAGGTGATGTGCGCCATCATGCGCGCCACGGAGAGGCCATGGTCTGGTCCCTTGCCGGTCGCGTAGTAGTCGCCATCAGCAAAATCCGGGTCGTTCATGATCGCGGCCCGTGCCACCGCGCTGAAGGCAATGTTCTGTGCCGACAGTCGTGACGTTGCGCAGACGACGATGCCGTGTTCGACCTCGTCGGGATAGTCGAGCGCCCACTGCAGTACCTGCATGCCACCGAGCGATCCACCAACGGCAGCCAAGATGTGGGTGATCCCGAGGTGAGCCAAAAGTGCACGCTGTACCTTGACGAGATCCGAGACCGTGAAGAGAGGAAACTTGAGTCCGTACGGCGTGCCGGTCGCTGGGTTGATGCTCGATGGCCCCGTCGTTCCCTGACAGCCTCCCAGTAGGTTCGAGCTGACGACGAAGAGGCGATCGGTGTCGACCGGTTTGCCTGGGCCGATCAGCGTGTCCCACCAGCCAGGGTGCGCGGGATCGCCGTGATGTCCGGCCGCGTTGGCGTCTCCCGTCAGGGCATGGCAAATCACAACGACGTTGTTGTCGCTTGCGGATCGCTCGCCATACGTCTCGTACGCCACCTCGACGGGCGCAAGGGTCTCGCCCGAGTCGAGCACGAGCGGGTTGTCCTCCGTAAAGAGGACAACCCGCTGCGTCTCAACCAGCCCGAGGGAGCGTGCTGGTGTGCCGCTCGCTCCCATCGGTATTACGCCGTGGCCTTCGCGAGGGCCTGATCGATATCGGCGAGGATGTCGCCGATATTCTCGATGCCAACCGAGAGGCGCACCGTGTCCTGGCCAACGCCCGCTGCGTCGAGTTCCTCGTCGTTGAGCTGCGAGTGCGTCGTCGAGGCGTTGTGGATCGCCAAGGAGCGCGCATCGCCGATGTTGGCGAGGTGCGTAAACAGGTCGAGGCTCTCGATGAACGTCTTGCCTGCTTCGCGGCCACCCTCAATGCCGAACGTGACGATGCCACCAAAGCCAACGCCCGTGTTGAGGATCCGCTTTGCCGTCTCGTGGTACTTGTCGTCCTCGAGGCCCGAGTAGTTAACCCAGTTGACGCCCGCATGGTTCTTCAGGTGCTTGGCAACGGCAAGCGCGTTCTCGCAGTGACGCTCCATCCGCAGTGCCAAGGTCTCCAGCCCCTGCAGAATCAGAAACGCGTTGAATGGCGACAGCGCAGCGCCGGTATTGCGAAGCATCACGGTGCGGACGCGGCCGATATACGCTGCTGGTCCGAGGGCGTCCGACCAGACCACGCCGTGGTACGACGGATCGGGCTTGGTCAATCCGGGGAAGCGCTCAGCATTGGCAACCCAATCGAACGTGCCAGAGTCGACAACGACGCCGGCGATCGTGGTGCCGTGTCCACCCATGTACTTGGTGGCCGAATGCACTGCAATGTCGGCACCGTGCTCGAAGATCTGCGTCAGCATCGGCGTTGCGACCGTGTTGTCGACGATCAGCGGGAGACCCTGCGCGTGCGCGGCGTCGGCCCAGGCCTTGATGTCGACGACGTTGAGGCGCGGGTTGCCGATCGTCTCCGCGAAGACCAAACGGGTCTTGTCGTCCGTCAGCTCGGCAACCTTCTCCGGCGAGTCGGGATCGACGAAGCGAACCTCGATGCCGTACTGCGGCAAGGTGTGTGCGAACAGGTTGTAGGTTCCACCGTAGAGCGTCGAGACGCTGATGATGTTGTCGCCGGCGCGGGCAATGTTGAGCACTGCGTACGTGACAGCGGCCTGACCCGAGGCGGTGGCGCAGGCAGCAATGCCACCCTCAAGTGCGGCGACGCGCTGCTCGAGCACATCCCACGTCGGGTTCATGATGCGGGTGTAGATGTTGCCCGGCACGGCGAGCGCGAACAGGTCGGCAGCGTGCTGGGTGTCGTTGAACTCGTAACTGGTCGTCTGGTAGATCGGAACGGCCACGGACTTCGTCGTGGGATCCGGGCTCTGGCCTGCGTGGAGGGCCAGTGTTGCGGGGTGGTGCTTGCTCATCGCGATGAACTCCTTGCCTGTCGGCGTCGCGTCCCGGGTGGGAGGTCTGCGGTTGGTTCCGTAGACCGGCGGCGCCGCGGTTTCGTTCGCGACGACGGCTCACCATCTTCCGCTTTTCCGTCGGGACTTACCGGAATCGCGCTGGATGAAGCACCTGTCGGACAGTCGTCCCGGTTGCTGCCGCGTCAAAAGGCCAGATCCCTCGGCGGCTCGTGATGGATTGCAAGCAGCAGATTAGCAATCTGAGCCAGAAGGTCAAGTTTGGAGTGGGCCACGACCTGTCGACGACACGAAGGAGGTGTTTAGCGTACGATGGCTGAGCGGGCGTTCGGCCGGAACGCTTACAACGACGTATTCGATGAGGTGAATGGCATGTCCGAGCAGGGCACAATGCGCGTCAAGAGCGGTTTGGCTGAGATGCTGAAGGGTGGCGTCATCATGGACGTCGTCAATGCCGAGCAGGCCAAAATCGCGGAGGACGCTGGCGCGTGCGCCGTCATGGCGCTCGAGCGTGTCCCCGCCGATATTCGTGCCGACGGTGGTGTCGCGCGCATGTCCGATCCCGAGATGATCATCGGGATTCAGGAGGCCGTCTCGATTCCGGTGATGGCGAAGGCGCGCATCGGACATTTCGTCGAAGCCCAGATTTTGCAGTCGCTCGAAGTTGACTACATCGACGAGTCAGAGGTGTTGACGCCCGCGGACGAGGCGCATCACATCGACAAGTGGAAGTTCACCATTCCCTTCGTCTGTGGTGCTACCAACCTTGGTGAGGCGCTTCGTCGCATCGGTGAGGGTGCCGCGATGATCCGCTCGAAGGGCGAGGCCGGTACCGGCGACGTCGTCGAGGCGGTCCGCCACATTCGTGGTATCACCGGCGAGATCAAGCGCTTGCACGGTATGGACCCGGACGAGGTCTACGCCCGCGCCAAGGAGTTGCAGGCACCGCTCGA
>CAXNNM010000148.1:0-3184 GCA_964203735.1 Gaiellales bacterium
GTGCCAACGGCGATCACGTGAGCACCTCGTGCACGAACCTCTTCGAGATTTGAGGCCATCTTTTCGAACACATGGCTATCCGTGGCAACGGCCACGACGGGCGTGTCGTCGCCGAGCAGGGCAATCGGACCGTGCTTCATCTCGCCCGCAGCGTAGGCATCTGTCGGGATGTACGAGATTTCCTTGAGCTTGAGCGCACCCTCTTGGCAGATCGGCAACCCGAGGTGGCGTCCGAGGTAGAGAAAGAAGCGATCGTGTGCAAAGCGGTCGGCGAGCATGTCGAGTTGCGCATCCATGGCCGTGTCGTCGAGGATGCGCTGGACCAACTCGGGCAGCTCGCGTAGCTCGTTGCCGATCTCGGCGACTTGCTGCGTGCTGAGGTTGCCGCGCACCGCTCCAAGATGCAGCGCCAGCAGCGTCATCAGTGTCACCTGCGAGGTAAAGGTCTTGCTCGCGGCGACGCCGATCTCCAGACCGGCACGCGTGTAGAGCACTCCATCTGCCGCTCGAGCCACCGCGGAACCCATGATGTTGGTGACTGCGACAACGCGTGCTCCGCGCTCGCGAGCGATCTGCATCGCAGCCAGCGTGTCGGCCGTCTCGCCCGACTGGGAGATGGCGATCACGAGCGTCTTCGGGTCGAAGACACCGTTGCGGTAGCGCCACTCGCTCGCCACGTCAGCCTCGGTTGCTACCCCACCCCATTCCTCGATCAGGTAGCGACCGACGAGCCCGGCGTGCAAGGCCGTCCCGCATCCAACAATCAGCACGCGATTCATCGCACGCAACTCGTCGTCGGTCAGGCCAATTCCGTCGAGGTGCAACTCGCCGTGGTGAAAGCGTTCCGCGATCGTGTCGGCGATCGCCGTCGGCTGCTCGTGGATCTCCTTGAGCATGAAGGTCTCGTAGCCACCCTTGGCAGCGACCTCAAGCGACTCGTCGGCCTGCTCAATCGGGTGCTCGCGCACCGAACCATCCGTGACAGCCCGAAACTCGACTCCAGCGGCGGTGGCGATCACGATCTCGCCCTCCTCCACGATCTGGATCGAGCGGGTCTCCTCCAAGAACGCAGGCGTAAACGAGGCGAGGAAGGTCTCGCCCTCGCCGCGGCCAACCACGAGTGGCGGCCAAGCGAGTCGGGCCCCGACGATACGGTCGGGCTCATCGCGGCAGACGACGAGAAACGCGAAATGCCCCTCAAGCCGTGGGTAGAGACGCCGCACGGTCTCGGCAAGATCGCCGTCGTACTCGTCCTCGAGCAGGTGGACGAGCGCCTCGGTGTCTGTGTCAGAGGAGAGCGTGTGCCCCGCAGCGGCGACGTGAGCGCGCAGGTCGATGTAATTCTCAAAGATGCCGTTCATTAAGACACCAAAGCGGCTGTCTTCCGAGAGGAATGGGTGCGCGTTGCGCTCTTCGACAACGCCGTGGGTCGCCCACCGCGTGTGCCCCATGCCGACGGTCGCAGTCGTCGAGAGCGTGTCCGAAACGACCCGCAGAGCCTTAACGGGACCAACGGCGCGGGCTCGCTCGAGACCAGCATCGCTGACCAGCACCATGCCAGCCGAGTCGTACCCTCGGTATTCGAGATGCTCGAGGCCGGTAAGGACCAATTCTTTGCAGGGCCGTGCCCCGACGTACCCGATGATCCCGCACACAGGTGGAAGCGTATACGTCCTGCCCGCGGACCTAGGGCGTGATAGGCAGTTCGCGTTCGACGATCGCGACCAGTTCGGCTGCAATTGTTGCGCACTGGTCGGCGTCGCGGGCCTCGACCATCACGCGCACTAGCGGCTCTGTGCCCGAGGCACGCAGCACGATGCGCCCATCGCTTCCGAGCGTCGCCTCAGCGGCCGCGACGGCGGTCCAGAGCGGTTCGCACTCATCCAGACCCACGCGTGAGGCGCGCACGCTGATCAACTGCTGGGGAAACTTCTCGACCGCCCGGGCCGCTTCGCCGAGCGATTGGCCTGAGCGCTGCAGGGCTGCCAGCATCATTACGGCCGTCAACGGTCCGTCGCCCGTGGTCTGATGATCGAGCGCGATCACGTGCCCGGACTGCTCGCCACCGAGCACGGCGCCGTCGCGTCGCATCGCCTCGAGCACGTAGCGGTCCCCCACGTCCGTGATCTCGAGCGAACACCCGAGTGCGAGGAGTGCGTGATGCGCACCGAGGTTGGCCATGCTGGTGACGACGACGCGGTTGCCAGGCAGGGCATTCCGTTGCAGGGCATCAGCAGCCAGAATCGCCAGAATGTGGTCGCCATCGACCGCAGAGCCATCTGCAGTCACGAACAGCACTCGATCGGCATCGCCGTCGAACGCAATCCCTAGTTCGGCGTCGTGCTTTTGTACGGCTGCTGCAACATGCGCAAGGTGCGTCGAGCCGCAGTCGACGTTGATGTTGATGCCGTCAGGAGAACAGGCAACGAGCGTCACGTCGGCGCCGAGGCGGCTGAAGAGGTGTGGAGCAACCGTGGTCGCGGCGCCATGCGCACAGTCGACGACAATGCGTCGCCCGGAGAGTTCGGTGCCCACGACCTGCAGCACCCATTCGGCGTAGGCCTCAGCCGCGCCGTCCAGCGTCCGCGTGATGCCGATGTGCTCGCCGGTCGGGAGCACGGCCGTGGAGTCCAGCAGGGCCTCGATCGCCTCTTCCTCGGCGTCGAGCAACTTGAAGCCGTCCGCGCCAAACAACTTGATGCCGTTATCTGCGAACGGGTTGTGGCTGGCGCTGATGACCACGCCTGCCGCCGCGTGGTGCTGCAGCACGTTCCAGGCGACGGCTGGGGTTGGCAGGACACCGAGTCGTACAGCAGTGCCGCCGACGGAGGCAATGCCTGCAGCCAGCGCGTCCTCGAGCATCGTGCCCGAGCGACGCGTGTCGCGACCGATCAGGATCGTCGGTTGAGGGTGTGTCGCTCCAGCATGGAGTGCTGTAGCGCGTCCTACGCGCAACGCCAGCTCTGCCGTCAGACGTTCGTTGGCAACGCCACGAATGCCGTCCGTCCCAAACCAGGCGCGGGCCACCGCGCGAAAACCTAGCGCTTCGAGAACTGCGGGCGCTTGCGGGCCTTCTTCAGGCCTGCCTTCTTGCGCTCGACAGCACGGGCGTCGCGGGCCAAGAAACCGGCCTTCTTCAGCTCGGGGCGAAGGTTCGGATCGGCCTCAACGAGGGCGCGAGCAA
>CAXNNM010000149.1:0-3115 GCA_964203735.1 Gaiellales bacterium
CACAACGCTAAAGCGGTGCCGCTGACCGATCAGGTCCGCATCGATCGCGAAGAAATCTGGGAGATTCTCGACCAGATGCGCGCGACGATTCCGGATGAGATCAAGCAGGCACGTTGGATCGTCAAGGAGCGTCAGGAGATGCTCGGCGAGGCTAAGCGCGAGGCCGAGCGCGTCGTCGTTGAGGCGCGCGAGATTGCCCAGCGCGAAGCGTCACAGCAAGAGGTCGTGCGGTTGGCTGAGCGCCAGGCGCAGGAGATTCTTGAGAACGCTCGTAATCGCGAGCGCGAGATCCGACTCGGCGCAGAAGACTATGCCGACGAGATTCTTGGCACGCTCGAGACGAACCTCGGCAAGTTCCTCGGTGCTGTTCAGCGTGGCCGCGGTCAGCTGGCGAGCGCGTCGCCGGAGCGCACCGAGGGTGGCTCGGCGCAGTTCACCGAAATCACGACGTAGTCGTCGCGAACGGCGGCACGCATGATTGATATCGCGCAGCTACGGCTTGAGGCGGGCATCGAGCGCTCGCTCGACGTGCCCGTTGCGCTGCCCGACATCATCATCGGCGGCGTCACCTACTCAGGACCAGCCGCGCCTGCGATCGCCCGCGTCGACATCACGCGGTTGATCTCGGGGCTCTTGATGCGCATGCGCCTGTCGAGCACAATCCTGGGTCCGTGTCACCGCTGTCTCGAGGAGGCCGCGGTGCCGATCTCGATCGATGCGCGCGAATATCAGGCCGATCATCCAGAGAAGGGTGCGGAGGCCGAAGAGGTCTGCGACTACCTCGAAGGGGACGATCTTGATGTTGCGACCTGGGCAGCCGACGCGATCGTGTTGACGTTGCCGCACAAGATTCTCTGTCGCGAGGAGTGTGCGGGCCTCTGCCCAGCCTGTGGGACGAACCTCAACAACGAGTCTTGTACGTGTGTTCCAGAGGAAGGCGACGACCGTTGGAGCGCGCTCCGAGGACTGCTCAAGGACGACTCTGAGGGGTAGTTGCGACGCGTCGAGCAGGCGTTCGCTACGCTGCGCAGCGTTATGGCAGTCCCCAAACGGAAAACGTCCAAAGCTCGCCGCGATAAGCGTCGCGCCACGCACAAGATTGCGATTCCCGTCGTCGCAACGTGCACGGTCTGTTCCGCTCCGAAACTGCCGCATCGTGTGTGCCCGAGCTGCGGAACGTACCGCGGTCGGCGCTACATCACGACCGACGCTCCCGTCGGCTAGCGTCGCTGGTTTCGGCTGCGGCCTCGACCTCGGTTACGTCGTCGACCCGATCGTTGTCCGCGCTGTCAACGTGTCGTATCGCAACGCTTTCCCGGCGCCTTTGCGTGCGCGCGAGTGGGGTACGTGCTGTCGGGCTGTTACCGCGCCTGCTACTGTCGGCAGCGTTTATGTGAGTACTACAAAGGTGGAACACAGTGGCTGAGCGAGCAGAGGTTTTGGCGAAAGTACAAGAGATCCTCGTCGAGCGTCTCGACGTTGATCCGGCTGACATCAATGAGGCAGCGCACATGCGCGACGACCTTCAGGCTGACTCGCTCGATCTCGTCGAGTTGATCATGGACCTCGAAGAGGGCTTCGGCGTCAAGATTTCTGACGAAGAGGCTCAGTCGATCGGCACTGTCGGCGACGCCGTTGACTTCATCGTCGCCCGCGCTGACTGAGCCCACGGGCCCAATTGGGACTCGTCTTGACGCGATTGCGTCGACGACGCGTCTCCGCGCGCTGACGCATTCGAGCTGGGCAGCATCGCCCGGTGACTCGTACGAGCGGTACGAGTTGCTGGGCGATGCTGTGCTCGACCTTGCGCTCGGCGCCTACCTCCTGGAGCGGTTTCCCGAGGCCACGCAGGGTGAGTTGTCGCGGATCAAGAATCAGGTCCGCTCCTCGCGTTTTTGCTCGATCGTGGCCCGTAATGAGGATCTTGGCGGACGCATGCGCGACAGCGCGCTCGGCGGGAAGTATGCAGAGACGGCGAAGCAGCTGTCCTTCAATCGCTCGGTGCTCGCCGACTTGGCCGAGTCCGCGCTCGGCGCGATCTTCCTCGAGGCCGGGTGGGAGGTCGCTCGTGAGGCCGCGGTGACAGCCTTTGCACCACTTGTCGAACATGCCCTCGATCCTCGCATTGACCCCAAAACGGCGCTTCAGGAGATCTTGCAGCGTCAGGGTCGCCGTGTAGCGTACGAACTGGTGGAGGCAACAGGACCAGCGCACGAACGGCATTTTTCCGTCGTCGTCATCATCGACGGCGATGTCCTTGGCGAGGGTGAAGGCGTGTCTCGTCGTGCCGCCGAACAGGCCGCTGCGCGCCGTGCGCTTGCTGCCATCGATGCAGGCGCTAAAGCATGAGGCTGACGCGCATCCGCATCAAGGGCTTTAAGAGTTTCGCCGACGAGACGGAGCTCCATTTCGACAAGGGTGTCGGCGTGATTGTCGGACCGAACGGTTCGGGCAAATCGAACATCGCCGAGGCTCTGCGCTGGGCGATGGCTTCTTCGGCACCATCAGAGGTGCGCGTCACGACGGGCCTAGACGTGCTCTTTAGTGGTTCCGAGAGTCGCGCTGCTGCTGGCCTCGCCGAGGTAGAAATCGTGCTTGAGGATGAGGGTGGCGTCGCCCCGGGCGGTCGACCAGAGCTCTCCGTGTTGCGGCGCCTTAGTCGCGATGGCGAGAGCGCCTACCTACTCAACCGCGTACCGGTGCGTCGGCTCGATGTTCACGAGGTCTTGGCGGATGTTGGGCTCGGTCGCGACAGCCACGCGATTATCGGTCAGAACCAGGTCGATCAGGTACTGCTGGCGAGCCCGACCGTGCGCCGTGGTCTGATCGAAGAAGTTGCAGGTCTTGGCAAGTACAAGCGTCGTCGGGTGCGTGCTCAGCAGAAGCTAAATCGCGTCGAACGGCACCTCGTCGAGGCACGTACCCGGCAGGCCGAGATCCAAGGGCGCCTGCGTCCGCTCGCGCTACAGGCCTCGGCTGCAGAACGTGCAGCGTTGCTCGCAGCCGAGCTGCTCGAGCTTCGACTCGAACTCGTGTTGTCCGCGATTGCCGAGTCTCGTCGCGATCGGCAGGCGCGCCAGAACGATGCGCGCGAGGCCAAGGCGGCGCAGGAGAC
>CAXNNM010000150.1:0-3108 GCA_964203735.1 Gaiellales bacterium
AGCGGAATCGCGAAGGGGCTGACACGATCGAGCCCGCGTTCGAGCAGCGTGCGCTGCGTCTCTTCGACGGTCCCGGCGCCGCCATGCGCGCAGCCAATCGCAGTCCCAATCCGCTCTGGCGCGATGCCATGCTGCCCGGCATCGGCCAATGCCTGCGCGGCAGCCACCGCAGCAAAGATGCCGACGCGATCCATGCGGCGCGCCTCACGCTTGCCAATCACCTCGTCTGCATCGAACTCCAACGCACGCACCCCAGGCAGGGTTGGCAGCCCGTCAAGGGCAATGTCCGAACCGCCCGTCTGGCCCGCCAAGACCGCATCCCAAAATCGGTCGACCTCGTTGCCGAACGTGGAGACGATGCCCAAACCGGTGATTGCGACGCGTCGTTGCATAGAGGCAGTGTGCCGGACGCCATCAACCGACGAGCCTGAGAGGTGTTTCTCAGCCTTTTCTTATCTCCGCGCGCAAGGCTGTGATTGCACAAAGGAGACCCACAGATGCGTTACAGCAAAAAGGCCATGATCATCGGTACCGTTGCCGCCACCGTCGGACTCGCCGCCATCGCCGGTCCCGTGCTCGCCGCCAACATCGTCTCGCACGACGATCAGCGCGAGCAACAGCAGGAGGCGTTTGAGAAGAGCCTGGCCGAGAAGCTCGGTGTGCCTCAGGCCGATGTCGATCGGGCACTCAAGGAGATCCAGGGCGATCGCCTTGGCAAGCGCATCGACGAGTTGCAGCAGGCTGGCGCACTAACCGCCGCCCAGGCCACGTCGATCAAAGCCCAGATCGCCGACGGCAAGCTGCCGGAGGCGATGAACGCGTTGCTGACGGCGATGACGGCCAAGCGACTCGATGCCCTCGTCGCGGCGAAGACGATCACGCCCGACCAGTCCACGCAGATTGCGTCGCTGATCGAGGCCGGCGTGCCGCTTGGCATTGCTGGTCCCCGGCCGGGAGCACCCCAGGGTGACACCCCACCAGAGGGAAAGCATCGGCCCGACTCCGCGCGCCATGCTGCCCGCACGGGAGAGGAGCTTGCAGCGCTCGTCGAAGACAAGCGGATCACGCAGGAGCAGGCCGATCAGGTGACTGCGCTCGTCGAGGCCGGTGCGCCCATTGGCATCGGCGGTCCGGGTCGCCACGGCGGTGACGGGCCCGGCAAGGGTCACCACGACCGCGACCGGGATGGCGCCGGCGGTTTCGGCGGTCCTCCACCCGCTAACGGTGACGGCAATCAGCAGCAGAGCTTCGACGAATCGACAGTGGGCAACGCCCCTGCCTAGCCTTGGGAGACGGCTCCGCACGGCATACTCCTGCGGAGCCGCTCTACTGTTTCGAGCACCATGCGCATTCTCATCGTCGAAGACAACGAGGCCGTTCGCTCGGCCATCCGCCGGGCGTTGACTGCGCGCGGCCATCAGATCGTTGAGGCGAGCACAGCCGCCGAGGGACGGATGGCGGTAACCGACGATATTGAGGCGATCGTCTTGGACGTCAACTTGCCCGATGGCTCGGGCTTCGATGTCTGTCGGACGCTTCGCGAGACGGGCGTGCGGACGCCAATCCTGATGCTGACTGCACGCGATGCGGTCGCCGACCGCGTTGAAGGCCTCGATGCTGGCGCCGACGACTATCTCGTCAAGCCGTTCGCAACCGTCGAGCTCGATGCACGGCTACGAGCGATCTGCCGACGCTCGCTCGCCGATCCCGGCCAGCCCGACGACGTCTTGGAGGTGGCGGGCGTGCGGCTCGACCTCCGTTCCCACAGCGTGACCCGCGACGGCAAGCTCGTCGACCTGACCCGCACCGAGCGGCTGCTGCTCGAATTGTTCTTGCGTAATCCCGACAACGTGCTGACCCGCGACGTGATCCTCGATCGCGTCTGGGGAATGGACGCTCGCACGTCATCGAACGGCGTGGAGGTCTACGTTGGCTATCTTCGTCGCAAGCTCGGTGACACGGGCTCGGCACGCTTGATCGACACCGTGCGCGGCGTCGGCTACGTGCTGCGGACCGCAGCGTGAGCCTCCGTACCCGCATTGCCTTGGCCGCGGCAATCGCCGTGATCGTCGCCTTCGGTGTCGGCGGCTTTGTCACCTACCAAGCGGCACAGAGTTCGCTCTACGGCGAGGTCGACGCATCCCTTCGTGCCGCCGCACTGCGCGAAGGTGACGCTGCGCTGAGACCCGATCGGGCCAACCCTAATCGGGGCTTTGGTGGCAATGCCAATGGTCGCTTCGGTGCCCCAGGCATCTTCGCCGAGCTGATCAATGACAAGGGTGAGATCGTTCGCCTGCCACGGAACGAGACGCCCCTGCCCACCACGCAGAACGCCGCGGAGATTGCCAGAGCGGGAGGTTCGGAGTACCAGACGTTTACCGTCGATGGCTCGACCATTCGAGCACTGACGGTCAATATCGAGCCGAATTTGGCGTTGCAGGTTGCCCGCTCCGTTGACGAGATCCAGTCGTCGCTTGACCGCTTACGCAGCCTGCTTTTGATTGCCGGCATTGGTGGGGTCATCTTCGCGATCATCCTCGGTGCGCTCGTCGCGGAACGCGGCCTCGTCCCGCTGCGACGCCTCGCCACGAATGTTGAAGGGGCGGCGCGCGATCGTGACCTCTCACATCGTGTGCCCGAGCAGGGTGGCGCCGAGTCGGTCCGCCTCGCTCTTGCCGTCAATGCCTTGCTGGCAGGCCTTGAGGAGGCTCGCCTTGCTCAAGATCAATTGGTGGCCGATGCTGCCCACGAGCTACGGACGCCCCTGACCGCACTTCGAGCTGACGTGGAGACGCTCGGCAATCCGCAGAGCGCCCTCTCGGTTGAGGATCGCCAACAGCTCGCCGTCGCACTTGACCGCGAGATTGATGAGATCTCTCAGCTGATCACGAGCATCGTCGACCTTGCGCGGGGCGCACGCCCCGTTGAGCAATCCGAGCCGCTTCGGCTGGACGATCTCGCCGCGGATGTCGTGGCGCGTGCCCGCTCGCGGCGGCCCGAGGCCGTCATCGAGCTCGACACCGAGGCCTCGCCCTTCGTTGGCGATCCTGTCCGCCTCGAGCGCGCGCTTGGCAATCTTGTGGAGAATGCGCTCCTGCACGGATCCTC
>CAXNNM010000151.1:0-3068 GCA_964203735.1 Gaiellales bacterium
AGTCGCGGCGAAAATGGACGCCATCAACCTGTGGATCGACGGTCCAGACCAAGTCGGGGGCGAGCACGGCTGCGTCGTCGCCAATGCCCTGCAGGATCTCGGGCGACGAGCCGTCAACGAGCGTGGCGAGGTGCGCGATCAGCGCGTCCTCGTCCGCGTACGCCGTTCCCTCTCCCCATCCAACCTGCTCTGGCATTGCCGTCCCGTCGTGTCGTTGCGCAAGCGGATGGTACCCTGACCTCGCGTCTTGGAACCCTCTGATGAGCGAATCGCCTCTTCCCACCAGCGTTGTCTACCCCGGCTCGGCCGGGTCGTACACGTCTGAGGCAGCGGAGCGGTTGTACCCCACGATCGAGGCGACGTCGGCCGGATCGTTTGCCGATGTCTTCGCCGCCGTGCGCGATGGTTCGGCCGAGGTTGGCGTCTTGCCGATCGAGAATACGCTGGCCGGGATCGTTGCCGACACGTGCAACCTGATCGCCGACGGCACGCTGCCGATCGTCGCCGAGACGATCATCCATATTCCTCATTGCCTCGCGGGTGTGCCCGGTGCGACCACCGCCGGTGTGACGCGGATCCACTCGCACCCGGTCGCGTTGGCTCAGTGCCGCGTGTTCCTGGACCGTGGTTTCGAGGAGATTGGCGCACCCACGACGGCCGATGCCGCGCGGATCGTGGCCGAGCAAGGCGATCCAGCGTGGGCCGCGATTGCCTCGCCTGCGGCGGCACAACGGTATGGGTTGGAGATTCTCGAGAGCGACATCTCGGACCACCCCGAGAACATGACACGCTTCGTCGCGATTGCCCAGACGCCGCTCGCCTACACCGAGGGTGTCGCCTGGAAGACCGCGCTGCGGCTCGTGACGGGCCACCAACCGGGTGCTCTGCACGATGCGATTGAGCCGTTGCGGTACCACAAGGTCAACATGGTTTCGTTGCATTCGCGCCCGATCCCGGGTGAGCCCTGGCGCTACCAGTTCTTGATTGACATCGAGGGTCATCAGGACGATCCGGCGATCATTCGCGCCCTCGACGATGTCCGAAGCCGCTCGGCCGTGCTTGTCTGCTTGGGGTCGTTTCCGGCCGCCGAGCATCCCGACGCGCCGTGAGCGACCGCGCGGGTTGGGATGCGGCCCTCTCGTTTGGTGCGCCGCCCCACGACGACCGCCTCGTCTTTTGCGGCGAGCAGCCTGCTGTCGCGGGCCGGCCCGAGCCGCTGCCGACCGACCTGCCACCGACGCTCGTGGCCGCGTTGGAGCGCACGGGTGTCACACACCTCTGGTCGCACCAGGCCGAGGCGATCGCACTGGCTCGCTCGGGCCAGCACGTGGGCATCACCTCGGGCACGGCCAGCGGTAAGACCCTCGCCTACACCGTGCCGGTGCTCGAGACGCTGTTGACGGAGTCGCACACGCGCGCGCTCTATCTGGCACCAACGAAGGCCCTTGCGCAAGATCAGGCCCGTCGCCTGCACGCGCTCGGTCTCGGTCGCGACCTGCGCGTGTCGCTGGTCGATGGCGATACGGATACCGCGAGTCGCCGCCGCGCTCGCATCGAGTCGAATCTCGTCCTCAGCAATCCCGACATGGTCCACATCGGCATCTGCCCGCACCATCAGCGGTGGGATGAGTGGCTGTCTGGCCTCAGCGCGATCATCATCGACGAGGCTCACGTCTATCGCGGCGTCTTTGGCAGCCACGTCGCGCACGTGATTCGACGCCTGCGCCGCTGCGCTGCGCTCTACGGAGCCTCGCCCCAACTGCTGCTCGCGTCTGCCACTGTTGGCAACCCCGCCGAGGCCTTTGGGCAACTGACGGGCTGCGCAATCTCGATTGTCGATGCCGACGGTGCGCCGTCGCCGGGCCGCGATGTTGCGCTCTGGAATCCGAGCCTGCTCGACGAGGCCACGGGGCGACGCGCCTCGCGGATCCAAGAGGCGGTCGGCCTCGTCGCTCAACTGGTGATCGACGACCAGCGCGTGATCTGCTTTGCCCCGGGCCGGCAGATGGTCGAGTTGATCTTGCGGGGCGTGCGCGACGAGTTGACGCGCCGCGCGCCCGTGCTGACCGACCGCGTCGAGCCGTATCGGGCGGGCTATACGCCCGAGGTGCGCCGCCAGATCGAGGCCCGGCTGGCCAGTGGCGCGTTGCGGGCCGTGATCGCCACCAACGCCCTCGAGCTCGGCATCGACATCGGCGAACTTGATTGTGCCGTCGTGGTGGGCTTTCCTGGTTCGGTCGCATCGCTCCGCCAGGAGTGGGGTCGTGCCGGGCGGCGGCAACGTGGACTCGGCCTCTTGGTGCTGGGCGACGATGCGCTCGACCAGTGGTTTGCCCGCCATCCCGAGGCCCTGATGGCACGCCCGGTCGAGGCGATCGCGCTCGATCCCAACAACCCCGAAATCCGCATCGCCCATTTGACCTGCGCGGCCGCCGAGGCCGCCGTCGGGCCACGCGACGAGAGCATCCTCGGCGTTCACGTGACGGACGATGCCGACGCTCTCGTGCAGTTGAGCCCCGACGACTTTGCGATGACGGCCGCGGGTCTGATCTGGACCGGCGTCGACGACCCCGCTTCCCGCGTTTCACTGCGCAGCTCGGGCAATCAGGCCGTCACGATCATCGACAGCGAGTCGGGTGCCGTGTTGGGCGACGTCGAGCAAGACCGGGCTCCCCTCACCGTGCATCCGGGCGCTGTACACCTCAACTTCGGCGAGCGCTATCTCGTCACCGAGCTCGATTTGGAGCACGGCCAGGCGATCGTCGAGCCGTTTCGTGGCGACTGGTTTACCGTCGCGCGTGCCGAATCGCAGATTCGCCTCCTCGACTCGGTCCAAGACGATTGGCTCGGCAATTGGCGTGTCCATCTCGGCGAGGCGGAGGTGACGACACAGGTCGTCGCGTTTCAACGTCGTCGCGTCGACGACCTCTCCGTGATAGACCAACGCCCGCTCGACCTGCCCCCGCGCGAGTACCGCACGGCTGCCCTCTGGTGCGTGCGCCCCCCAACCGACGACGAGCCATCGCTCGGCGGCCTCCACGCGATCGAGCACCTGCTCGCGGCCGCCC
>CAXNNM010000152.1:0-3058 GCA_964203735.1 Gaiellales bacterium
GTGCAGCCCAAGAAGGCCAGCGTCACGTCGTCGCCCGAGTGAAAGTCTGCACAGTCCACGAGCGGAGCGTAGCGAAGCGGTCGTTGTCGAATCGAGTGCGCGCGACTTGTCGAGCGGCTGGCGCGCAACCCGCCGCGATCCCTGCGTCGCACGCGCGTCCGTGCAGCGGGGATTGCGCAACGGTGGCGACATGGTTCAACTCTGCGACTACGACTCTGGAGCAATCCTCGTCCCGACCGTCGAGACGGCGGGCAGTTTCAGTCTCGGTGCGATGCGAGGACTGATTGGCCGCACCTCGATCGAGCCTGGCGAGGGCCTACTGCTGCGCGATCCGCTTGGCTGCATCCACACCTTTGGCATGCGCTGCGACATCGACATTGTCTTTCTGTCGCGAACACTGCGCGTGCTCGAAGTTGCAGCAGACGTGCCACCTCGACGCCTGCGATGGGCTCGCGGCGGTGTCGCACAACTCGAGCTTGGTGGTGGGCAGGCAGCCTCCATCGGGCTCATTTTTGGCCGGCGTCTGGTGGTCGTAGAACGGCAGGTCGACCAGAACAGGGGATGTATTGAGCGTGGATCTCCACACGCGGACGCCGATGCTGGCAGCCCGTCTCACATTCGCCGAAAAGCTGCTTGCGGCAACGCTAGAAACCTGCCTAATGTGCCGTTCTGGCCTCAACGGGAGGCACCACACGACCTCGACGGTCTGCCGTTGGCAGTCGGTGGATTTACACAAAGGAGTTAGAAGATGTGCGCAAGCCTGCTCGTAGTTGAGGACGACGAGATGATCTCGGAGTTCCTGGTCGACAATCTCCGTCAAGACGGTCACGCCGTGACGATTGTTGAAACCGTCTCGGATGCTCTCGTCGCGTTACGTCGCACCCGCACCGATATCGCACTGATCGATGTCTCCCTGCCAGACGGCTCGGGTCTCGACGTCGTTCGCATGATTCGCTCTGGCGAGGCCGGGGCATCCGACATTGGTGTGGTCGTTGTCAGTGGACGCGGCACCGAGCAAGATCGAATCCGCGCGTTCGAGCGTGGAGTGGATGACTACATCGTGAAGCCCTTCAGTTATCCAGAGTTGCTGCTTCGAACGGCATCGCTGGAATCTCGACTCAGTGGGCGCGTCGCGTCGGTCCTGACGGTTGGCTCGCTGACGATGGATCTTGCGGCCCGCGCCGTCACTCTCGACGGCGTGCTGATCCATCTCCCTGGCAAGGAGTACGAGCTGCTCTCCGTCCTCGCTCGTGATCCCAACAAGGTCAACATGAAAGAGGATCTGATGGAGCGCATCTGGGGGTATCGCAACTGCGGGACGCGCACCCTAGATTCCCACGCCTCGCGGCTGCGTCGACGACTTACCGCGGCCGCGGACGCGGACGGTCCCTGGGTGATCAACAACTGGAGCGTTGGGTACTCGCTGCGAACCGTGCTGCAATGACTCGCCTCTGGCTCCGCATTACGATCGCAACCGTCGCGATCGTGGCGACCCTAGTGGTCGCGGTCGATACCTTCGTGATCGGACCGGCTGCAGACGAGTCGGCGCGTGCCGCTGCAACTGCGGCCGCGACCGAGGCGCACTTGGTGGCCCAGCTCGTGCGACGAGGAGGGGCGCCTCCGGGCGAGGCGATTGTGCGCATGGGTCGCCCAGAAGCGGAAGCTGCTTCCGGGAGTGCCCCGATCGGTGACGGGCGCTTCGTACAGGTGCCACTCCGAGATCAGGGTGTGCTCGTCGAGGCGCTCTGGCGAGGCCTGCTCCTCGTCATCGGAACAGCAGCCCTGGCCGGTGCAGGATGGGCGCTATGGATTGGAGCAGTGCGAGCACGTGATCTTGGGAGCGTCTGTCGAGCGTTGCGCGAAATGGGCGGCGCTGATTCTGCTGCGGTCATGCCGGCGGAAACTGCGTCGATCGAGCACCTCGCTCGCGTCGTCGACCGACTCCGGGCAACGCTGGCTCAGCAGGTGCTGTCGCAGGCCGAACTCGTCGGCATCATGGCGCACGATTTACGCAGCCCATTAACGGGCATCTGCCTGGCAAGCGATTGGTTAGAGCGATCGCAGAACAGTTCGGAGCGAGCGCGAGCGCGGGGCCAGATCCAGCGAGAATGCGATCGGCTGGCAGCAATTGCCGACGACGTGTTGCAACTGTGCAGAGACGCGCACTCCAACACCACCGATACGCAGCACGGGGTGGCAGCCGATCAACTGTTGCTCGATGTGGTCGATCGACTTCGCAGCGGCGGCTCCGGATCCCAGCAGGTCCACGTTGTATCTGCTCTCTCCACAGGAGCGTGTGTCGACTCGAACATCGCTCGTGCAGTCGCAAACGTCGCCGAGAACGCCGCCCGCTACGCACCCCCTGGTACGCAGGTATCGCTCGCTGTGACGCAGACCGAAGCGGGCGCAGTTGAGTTTGTAATCGAGGATGAAGGTCCTGGGTTTGCGCCGGAACTGCTGGAGTGCGCGTTTACACAGGGCCGCACGTCACCGGGGCGGGCGGGGCTTGGGCTCTCGAGCGTGCGACGAGTCGTCGCGGCAGCGGGCGGAGCATCGCAGCTAGAGCGCCGTGATCGTGGAACACGTGTCGTACTCCAGGTCCCCCAACTGGATCGGGGTGTGTGATGGCGGTTGCCGAAGCAGACTATGAAACGTGGTCGCTGCCAGCAACGCTCGAGCGCAGCCATTCTGCCGGACGTTCTGTGGTGCTCGTCGGTGCGCATGGTGGAGCGGGTACGTCCACAGCCGCGCTGACCATCGCGAGCGATGCGGATCGAGGCGTGTGCCTGATCGATGCGGATCTCACTGGCGGAACGCTCGGGACGATCCTCGGTGTCGGTAGTCGGATTGGGGATGCCGGCCTTGCCGCGGTACGCGAGGGCGAGGGCAACGCCTTTTCGACACTCGCACAACGGGTGCCGTTTGGTTGGTTCGTTGAAATCGGTCCGCGTCCCGAGCTCGTCTGGTTGATTCGAGATGGCGCGCTACGAGAGCTGACGAGGCAGGCGATGCGTCAGGTCTCCCTGATCGTGGTCGACGCCGCGCGTCCGGTCGGGCC
>CAXNNM010000153.1:0-3056 GCA_964203735.1 Gaiellales bacterium
ACGACCAGCTCGTAGTCGACAGCGTTGTGGCCGGTGATGATCACGACGGCATCGGCCTGCTGGATCGTCGCGGCATCGAGTGCGACCGAGTCGAGACCAAGCTCGGGCATCGAGGCGACGTGTGGATCGTGATAGCTGAGCACGGCGCCACGCTCGCGCAGCAGCTCGATAATCGGCAGCGCTGGCGACTCGCGCATGTCGCCAACATCGTTCTTATAGGCCACACCGAGTACGAGAATGTTGGCGCCACGGACGCTCTTCGAAGCATCGTTGAGGACGCGGGCGATGCGGTCGACGCAGTAGCTCGGCATGTTGCCGTTGACCTTGCCGGCCAGCTCGATGAACTCGGTCGAAAACTCGTGCTCGCGGGCCTTCCACGTCAGGTAGAACGGGTCGATCGGGAGGCAATGGCCGCCGAGGCCTGGGCCTGGCTCGAAGCGCATAAAGCCGAACGGCTTCGTGGCCGCCGCGTCGACGACCTCCCAGACATCGAGGCCCATCTTGTCGCAGAGCATTGCGAGCTCGTTGACCAGCGCGATGTTGACGGTGCGGAAGATGTTTTCGAGCAGCTTTGCCAGCTCGGCTGCCTCGGGCGACGAGACGCGCACGATCGTGTCGACAGCACCCTGGTAGACGGCCGCGGCATGCTCGGCACAGGCCGGCGTAATGCCGCCCATCACCTTCGGCGTCGTGTGTACGGTGAAGTCCGTGCGACCTGGATCGATGCGCTCGGGCGACATCGCCAAGAAAAAGTCGGTGCCGGCGCGCAGGCCACCCTCTTCGAGCATCGGCTGCAGCACTTCGCGGGTCGTGCCCGGGTAGGTGGTCGATTCGAGCACGACGGTGTGGCCCTTGCGGAGGTTGCGCGCGACAGCAGCGGTGGCCGAGCGGACAGCGCCAAGGTCGGGCTCGCGGTGCTCGGACAGTGGCGTTGGCACGCAGATCAAAATCGCGTCGGCGTCTCGCAGCTCGGTCTCGTCGGTCGTGCCGGCCAGTTTGCCTTCGTTGACGAGGCGAGCGAGATCGCCCGAGTCGACGTCTTCGATGTACGAATCGCCCGCATTGAGGCGCGCCATCTTGCTCGCATCTGGGTCGAGGCACACCACGGTGCGCCCCGCTTCTGCGAGACGAACTGCGAGAGGAAGACCGACGTAGCCGGCTCCGACAACTGCGACATCGCGCTCCACGGGGGAGATGGTACCGCTGGCGTAGCCCGGGCTGCTGCGGCAGCGCGTCAGAAAGCCGGGCGAACGCTAGTCGAGCAGGGCGCTGGCGATGCGTTCGGCCGCGTGCCCATCGCCGTACAACGCGGGCCAAGCAGCCGGTGTCGGGGGGTTTGAGACGGCTGCGGTAATCGCTGCTGCGTCGTCACCGACGAGCACATTTGCACCGGCGCTGACGGTCTCGACCCACTCGGTGCGATCGCGCAGAGTGACGCACGGAACCGCATGGAAGTACGCCTCCTTCTGGGCGCCGCCCGAATCGGTCAGCAGCAGACGTGCACCACGAAGCAGGGCGGTAAATTCGAGGTAGCCGACGGGTGGAATCACGCGCACGCGGCCGGCAAAGGCGAGGCCCTCACGTTCGAGCGCGGCAGCGGTCCGCGGATGCAACGGCAGGACGACGTCGCAGTCGAGCGCCGACAGGGCCTCCACGAGACGACCGAGTGCAGGTTGGCGCGTATTGGCATCGCGGTGGATCGTGGCGAGCACATACCCGCCAGCGGTCAGACCGAGGTCGGCGACAGCCGGAGAGCGCTCGGCGATCGGACCAAACAGGCGCGCGGCGTCGGCCATCACATCGCCAACGACAGCCACCCCATTGGCGATGCCCTCGGCCGCCAGATTGTCGGCACTTGTCTGCGAGGGGCAGAAGAGCGCGGTGCTGAGGCCGTCTGTGACAACGCGGTTGACCTCCTCGGGCATCGAGCGATCGAACGACCGTAGGCCCGCTTCGACGTGCGCGATCGGAATCCCGAGCTTGGCGGCTGCGAGCGTGGCCGCCAGCGTCGAGTTGGTATCGCCATAGACGACGCACCAGTCCGGTGCCTCGGCGATCAGCACCGGTTCGATGCGTTCGAGGATGCGCGCCGTCATCTCGGCATGCGAGCCCGAGCCGACCGCCAAGCGGTGCTCGGGCGGTGCGATGCCGAGCTCGTCGTAGAAGATCTGCGAGAGCTCCGGGTCGTAGTGCTGGCCCGTATCAACACCCACCACGGTGGCACGCGCGGCCAGCGCCACGCAGAGCGGGGCGGCTTTGACGTACTGGGGGCGATTGCCCACAACGGATACGACCTTGGCCATCGCGTCATACGATATGCCTCATGCAACCCGCCCCCGTGCAGCGGCAGGACGAAATCTTCTGCGTCGTCGATCGAGACGACCACGTGCTGGGCTATCGCACGCGCGCCGAGTGCCATGCCGATGCGACGTTGATCCACCGCTCAGTCAGCGTCGTCGTCGAGACGTCGGAGGGCATGCTCTTTCAACGCCGCTCGCTGCGCAAGGACTCGTCGCCCGGTTTTTGGGACGTCGCCTGCTCGGGTCACGTCGACGGCGAGGAGACGTACGCCGAGGCCGCAGTGCGCGAACTCGGTGAGGAATTAGGCTATGCCGGTCCGCCGCCCGAGCACCTCGGCACGATCCTGACCGAGCTCGAGAACGAGACCGAGATGGCCGGCGTTTTTCGGCTCCGCGCCGACGGCCCGTTTCGGCTGATGCTGCCCGAGGTGATTGGGCTCGGGATTTTCTCAGCCGACGACTGGCCGACACCGCTTACCCCTAGTGCGCAGCTGGTGATCAACTTTGCTTTGGGGTCAGACCCTTATGCAAAGTTGGCATAACTGACCGACTTGGCATAACGACCGACTTTGCATAAGGGTCTGACCCCAAAGCAAAGTTGATCACCAACTGACCGACTTGGCATAACGACCGACTTTGCATAGGGGTCTGACCCCAAAGCAAAGTTGATCCAGGCTCGACGCGGCGTTTGGGCGGCTAGACGATGACGCCGTAGCCGCTGAGCTGCTGCGTGATCTGGGCCAGTTGGCCCGTCGC
>CAXNNM010000154.1:0-3035 GCA_964203735.1 Gaiellales bacterium
GAGCAGAACTATCCCTTCGTGCGTGTACCGAGCGACATCGACATCGACGTGCCCGACCGCACGGGTGACGACAATTATCTTGCACTGCTCGACGGCGTCCTCGACGAGCTCGACCGCCACACTCCGTTCGCCTTCGCCTTCCTCCTCTGTGGAGCCGACCCGTGGGAGGGCGACCGACTCGGCCGCCTCTCCCTGACGATTCCGGGACTCGAGGAGCGCGACCGTCGCGCAATCTCCTGGATCCGCGACCGCGGCATCCCGCTCGTTGTGACCCTCGCTGGCGGCTACGGCGAGCCGATCGAAACGACAGCAGACATTCAGGCTCGCAGCGTGGCGCTCGCGGCTGAGCGCGGCTGATTCCTTTCTCCCTCTCCACTGGACACGACAGGGAGGACATCACATCCGCGCGGATGTGATGTCCTCCCTGGGTCGCGAACCGCCTAGATCGTCCTTCGCATCTCGATAAAGTCGGGCGCTGACTGAAACCCGAGCGTGCGATTGATTCCTCGCATCACGTCATTACCGATTGCGTTCTCGGCCGTCATGCGCTCTACCCCACGTTCAAGAGCCCAGGCGATCGCCGCGTGTTTCAGTGCCTTGGCGACGCCTTGCCCACGCCAGCCCCGCCGCGTTCCAGTCATCAGATGCCCGACGACGGTGCCACGCTCCTCGTTCATCAACCGGCAATAGCCAACCACCTCGTCCCCTGCGATTGCCAGCAGGTAGCCATCGAGCGGCCCGTCGGGAATATCGACATCGCGCATCCGCCACTCCTCAAACGAACCGGCCGATATAGGCTCAGGGTCTGGCAGTTCGGCGAAGATCTCGACGGCTGTCTCGTACGCGCTCTGGCGGAGGTCGGGCTCGGCTGCCAGCGACGAGAGCCGCACTCCGTCTGGCAACACAACCGGTGGCGCGACGACGCCTGCAAGCGGCAGCTCGACGCAGGCCATACGGTCGTACTCGGAGAAGCCCCGCTGCTCAAGAAACGCGATGCCCTCAGGGCGATTACCTCGACAAGGGACTTGGAGGCGCGAGCGGCCGATCAGCGGCGCAGTCTCCTCCGCCCACGCCAGCAGCTGGCTCCCGATGCCCTGTCGTCTGTACAGCTCGCGCACGCCCAGTTCGCACCAGGCCGTCGGATCATCGATCGGCAGCACCCAGATCCGGCCGACCGTGACGAATGCGACTGGCTCGCCGCCCATCATTGCCACGACCCGACGCTGTGTCGGGTCGAGCGTGAGTGCAGACAGCATCTGGTCGGTCGAACGCGACCACTCGGGCGTCAACTCCAGCATCAGGTCACTGAAGACATCAAGTAGCGCTCGATCGGTCCCGACGTCAACGAGCTCGAGGCTCGCCACCCCTAGCGTCCTTGGAAGTTTGGCTCGCGCTTCTCGGTAAAGGCGCGTAGACCCTCTTTCGCGTCCTCCGTCGAGAAGAGGATCGAGAAGAGATCGGCCTCGACTTTGTAGTTCGTTGCGAGGTCGCCAGCCAACGCACGATTCGTCGACTCCTTCGCGTAGGCAATCGCGACGGGACTCTTAGCGGCAATGTTGCGCGCCATCTCGAGCGCCTTCGGCATCAATTCCTCGAGCGGCACGACGTGCTGCGCCAACCCGCGCGCCAGCGCCTCATCCGCCTTGACACGACGACCCGTAAAAATCAGCTCCTTGGCAAAGCCCATCGAGGTCGTCCGGGCAAGCCGCTGAGTGGCTCCCCAGCCCGGCATGATGCCGAGGTCGACTTCGGGCTGACCAAAGACCGCATTTTCCGAGCAGATCCGAATGTCACACGCGAGCGCCATCTCCGAGCCGCCACCAAGCGCATAGCCATTGACGGCTGCAATCGTCGGGGCCTGCATCGTCTCGAGCAGCCCAGCACACTCATGGCCAAGCTCGGCGTAGGCACGGGCTTCGAGCGGCGTCTTCGTGGCCATCTCGCCAATATCCGCACCCGCGATGAAGGCTTTGTCGCCGGCGCCCGTCAGGATCAGACAACCAATCGAGGTGTCGCGTGCGATCGCAGCGAGTTCTGAACGCAACTCCTCGAGCAGCGCGGACGACAGCGCATTGAGCGCCTCCGGACGGTTGATGGTCAGGATCGCAACACGATCCTCACGGCGGACTTCAATCGACATCTGGTTCCTCTCTCGCCTAGACCGCAGCCTGGGCGGATAGGAATTCGACAATTGCTCCCGTCGGCGAACCGGGCGTAAAGACCTCAGCCACACCGAGCCGCTTGAGCTCCTCGGCATCGTCGGGGGGGATTGTGCCACCCACGACCACACAGACGTCGTCGATACCGCGCTCTCGCAGCAGTTCGAGAATGCGCGGCACCAGCGTCATGTGTGCACCCGACAACACGGAGATTCCCAGCGCGTTGGCATCCTCTTCCAGCACGGTCTCCACAATTTGCTCGGCGGTCTGATGCAGTCCCGTGTAGATGACCTCCATGCCTGCATCGCGCAGCGCACGGGCAATCACCTTGGCACCTCGATCGTGCCCGTCGAGGCCGGGTTTCGCAATCACGACTCGCATGTGGCGTTCCATGGGGGGAGATTGTAGACGGCACACGGCTCGCGGATGCACCAAGTACCCTGTGGGCATGTCTCGGATGTCGATGCGCGCACCCGTCGCCACTGTTCTCTTGATCGCTGTCGCACTGCTTGCCGCCTGTGGAGGCGACGATGGCACGACGTTCGCCGAAGAGGGCGCTCCCTTCACGTTCTCGTATCCCAGCGACCTGCAGAAGGTCTTTGCCAATACAGGCCGCGAAATCAAGGGACTCGATCCAGCCTATCGCGTGGCACTCGGCACCGACGAGACGAACGTCGTCGTCGCGGCAACCTACACGTTGACCAAGGACGTCAGCAAGGTCAAAAAGACGAACCTGGCGATCGCCGTCGAGCGCGCCGCACGTGCGTTGGCGAAAGCGATGAATGCGGAGATCCCAAAGAGTTCGGCCACGAACCTTGGCGACCTACCGGCCACCCAGTTCGACTTCGTCGCCAAGGATCGCTCCCTGACCACACG
>CAXNNM010000155.1:0-3008 GCA_964203735.1 Gaiellales bacterium
CTGCCGCGCCTTGTTGCCGGCATCGGCTGCACGCTCATCGGCGTCTTTTTGGCGATGTTGCTGTGGATTGGGATTGACGGCTCGTTTGTTGGTGCGCAGCTGAAAGACGGCTCGCACGTGGCCGTTGGCGCGTTTGCGATCTTCTTGCCAATCATCCTCGTTGGCTGTGGCTATCTGATCTTGCAGAAGAACATCAGCAAGCCGATGCGTCGCCGCATCGCCGGCGTGCCGCTGATTCTGCTCGCACTCTTGCTCGCCCTCTCGAACGACGAGACGAGCGGCAAGGCAGCCGAGCAGGCTGGTGGCTTCCTCGGTGGCAACCTGCACCAGTTGCTTGGCTCTGCTGCTGGCGACGCTGGTGTTTTGTTGCTGATCGTTGCGCTCGCTGTGATGGGCGTGATCCTGCTTGCGGGCCAGAAGCTGAGCGTGCTCTGGCACGCCTTTGCTGATACCTGCGTCGAGCTGTACACCGCCACGGTTGATCGCATCGACGATGCCTCGGCACGCCGCGCGCTGCAGAAGGAAGAGGACGAGCGAGAGGCCTTGATCGAGCAGCGCGAAGCCGCACGTACCCGTCGCGACCATGTGCAGCCCGTCGCTGCCGAAGCCGCCGCCGTTGTCTATCCCGACCCGATCCACGATGTCTGGGGCGACGAGTCCGCCAACGCCGAGCCCGTCACACTTGCGCCCGAGCCAACCAAGGAGCCGACGGCCGAGCCGTCCTGGCAGGACGAGGCCGTCGCCGAGACGCCCGAATCCGTGCTCAATCCCGAAGAGAGCGGCGAAGAGACGATCGATCTCGGTGCCATCAGCGCGCCGCGTGTTCGGCACACCGATTACAAGCTGCCCGACGCTGCAGTGCTCAAGCAGTCGCAGGAGGCGCAGGTTGAGCAGGGCGCCCTCGATCGCATGGGAGTCACGCTCGTTGAGGCGCTGCGCAGCTTTGGCGTCGAGTCGCGCATCATCGGCACCGTCTCTGGCCCGCGCGTCACGCGCTACGAGATCCAGCTCGCACCCGGCACGAAGGTCGGCCGCGTCTCGGCCCTCAAGGACGACCTCGCCTACGCCCTCGCGACGACCGATATCCGCATTCTTGCGCCGATTCCAGGCAAGCAGGCCGTCGGTGTTGAGGTGCCAAACACGACACCAAACCTGGTCACGCTCGGCGATATCCAGGGCAAGTTCCCGGCCGGCTGCAGCCCGCTGACGGTCTGGCTCGGCAAGGACATCTCCGGCAACCACGTCCACGCCGACCTCTCCAAGATGCCGCACATCCTGATCGCTGGCACCACAGGCTCGGGCAAGTCGGGCTCGCTCAACGCGATGCTCGTCTCGATCCTGCTCAACGCCACGCCGGACGAAGTCAAGATGATTCTGATCGACCCGAAGCGCGTCGAATTGAACCACTACGAGGCGATCCCGCATCTGTTAACGCCCGTCGTGACGAACATGAAGAGCGCTGCTGCTGCCCTGATGAACGTCGTGGGCGAGATGGAGCGCCGCTACGAGAAGCTTGGCGCCGCCCGTGCCCGCAACATCATCGAGTTCAACAAGGCACGCCGCGAGGCCGATCGCGAAGACGACACGCTGCCGTACGTCCTTGTCGTGATCGACGAGCTCGCCGACCTGATGATGGTCTCGCCGGCCGAGGTCGAGGACTGCATCATCCGCCTCGCCCAGAAGTCGCGTGCCGTCGGTATCCACCTCGTGCTCGCCACGCAGCGTCCGTCCGTCGACGTCATCACCGGCATGATCAAGGCCAACGTGCCGAGCCGCATTGCGTTCGCCGTCTCGTCGATGACCGACTCGCGCGTGATCCTGGATACGCCGGGTGCTGAGAGTCTGCTCGGCCAGGGCGACATGCTCTACCGCCCGATTGGTACGAGCCGCATCCAGCGCATCCAGGGCGCCTACGTGGGCGAAGACGAAGTCAGCCTCGTGGTCGAGCAGTGCCGCAACCAGGCCGAGCCCGAGTTCGAAGAGGGCTTCCTCGAGATGCCACAGACCGTTGCGGGCATTGGCAGCACTGGTGACGACGACACCGATCCCGATTCCGACCCGCTGCTCGAAGACGCCTTGCGTGTGGTGTGCAACCACGACACGGCGTCCGTCAGCCTGTTGCAGCGCCGTCTGCGCGTCGGCTACACGCGCGCTGGTCGCCTCGTCGACATGCTCGAGCGTCGCGGCGCAATCTCTGGTTATGAGGGCTCCAAGCCGCGTCAGGTGCTGATCACTGAGGGCGACATTCCTCGCCTGATGAGTGGTGGCAGCGCGCCGGCAGCGGCAGTCGTGACAGACGATCCGCCGTGGTCCGCGGCCGATGACGACGAATAGCGCGAAACTACGGGCATGAGTCCGTTTCCCGTCCGCACACTTCGCACGCCAGAGGTGAGTTCGCAGCGCCGCTGGCTCGTGGCACTCGCGGTGGGCTTTGCCGCTGAGGGCGCGATCGCGACGGTGCTGATCCTGACGCAATCGCAGAGCGTCTACGGGCCACTGCTGCTGATCGTGGTGGCCTGCGTGATGGGCTGGAAGTTTGGCCGCCTACGCGGTCCCGTCGCCGCCGTCGCGCCGATGCTGGTGTTCGTGGTTGCGGAACTGGTCCGGCAGGCGCTTGGTGGCACGGGCGGTGCAGACCCCGGCTCGACGGTTGTGGTCGGCGTCTCCGCATCGCTCTTCATCGCCTTCTTCGCCTGGATCGTCGGCGCCTTGCGGCACCGCTACAAGCCGATTGGCAAGGCCAAGGAGCCCACTGAGCCGCCAGCACAAGGCGGCGCCTCCTGGCGGTCGTAGTTCGAGGCGGACATTTTGGGCCCGGGCCCAAAATGTCCGCTTGTGAATTTGATGACCGCTTAGATAAGCGAAATCGTGCGAGAACGTGTGACGAAGATGTGTCTAATCACGCGTGTAGACGTGCAGCGCGGGTGTCCTCTGACATAGTGCGTACGTGAGTTGGCTTGAGGCAATCGTGCTTGGCATCGTGCAGGGATTGACGGAGTTTCTGCCGA